>NZ_JBHUZM010000143.1:0-18835 GCF_042667665.1 Streptomyces sp. NPDC057307
GGTCCACCTCGTGCGCGTGCCGGTGCCCGGTCAGCCGTTGGCGAGCGCCACGACGCGGGCCACCCGGAGCGGGTTCGTGGCCCGAAGCCGCTGCAGTCGCCCGTGCACTGGGTCCACCAGCTGGTGGCCGTGTAGATCACGGCGTCACGGCCGGGGGGCGCCGTCGGCGCTCGCGGCGCGCGGCAGGGTGACGCATGTCGTGGTGTAGACATGCCAACACTCGCGCCGCGAACGACGCTACGTGGGTGGAACGGAGCGGCGGAAGGCCCTCCGGCTGCTGCCGTTGGTATAAACCTGCGAAATAATGACCGAGCTGTGGCAATGGGCCCCGGTGACGGAAACTTTCAGGAGCGGGAAAGCGCGCGATGGGTGTTATGGGTGCTGACGTGCACGGAGACAGTACGGCGAATGAACCCGAACCGGCCGGGAAAAGTGATGTGGACCACGAATTCCTGGCGCTGGAGCGCGAGTTGGCCGTCTTCCTGCGACGCGCCAGAGCCAATTCCGGCGAAATGGCCCGCGAAGTCCACCCCGAACTTGAGCCGGCCGCCTACGGACTTCTCGTACGGCTGGAGGAGACCGGTCATCAGCGGGCCACCGATCTCGCCGTCTATTTCGGGGTCGGCAAGGCGACGATGAGCCGTCAACTGCACGCGCTGGAAGCCCTCGGGCTGGTCACGCGCGAGCCCGATCCGGCCGACGGTCGCGCCTCGCTGGTCCGGCTCACCGGTGAGGGGGTCGCGCGCTTCCGCCGGGTGCGGGACGCGCGGCGCGAGCGGTACGTGCGGAAGCTGGCGGACTGGGACCGGGCGGAGGTCGCCGAACTGGCGCGACTGCTGCACCACTTGAACGCGCGCGCGGAGAGCTGAGGGAGCCCGACGAGGCGGATGCGGGGGAGCGGGGGAGCGGGGCCGGCCTGTCGGCGGAGCCGAAAGGCGGGCGGCCCTACGGCTTACGGCTCCACGTACACGACCGTCGCGTCGTCGTACGGCTTCCCGCGCCGGAACGCCACCCCGTCCGGGTCCGCCGACTCCGCCGCCCGTACCCGGTCGATCAGCTCCTGCGGTCCGCTCTTCCTGACGAGCGCCAGACAGTCCGCCCAGTAGCCCTCCCGGAACACCTCGACCCAACGCGCCGCGCCGTCGGTGAGGCCCACGACGGTGCGTACCTCCGAGGCGGGCGTCCGCCCCGTCACGGCCTTCGCCGCCACGCCCGGGTCGACGGCCGCCGTGAAGAAGCCGCCCTCCGCGTTGCGCAGGGCGTCCGTCGCGGCGGCCTGGCGGCGCACCGCGCGCGGGATCCGGTCCAGCCGGTCGTCCACGACGGCCCGCACCTCCCCGTCCGGCGACTCCAGGAGGAGGGTCGAGTCCGAGAGGACGAGATGCTCGACCGAGTCCGCGTCCCAGCGCGCCATGACGACGGTTGCCTGCGGTGTGCGGGGGTGAGAAAGGTCACACGTGGAACGGTGGGCGTCGGCCGTGCGTCCGATGGACTCCGCGAGGATGTCGGCGAGGGCCATCTCCCGCCGTGAGGCGGACAGTTCGGTCAGCGCCCCGCCCAGTCGCGCGGCGAACCACGGGACGCCGTGCACACAGCCGTCGCTGCCCGGCGGAGGTGTCACACCGTCCAGCACGACGAGCGTGCCGCCGCTGCCCGCGGAGGGCGCGGCCACGGCCGTCCAGTCCTCGTTCGGGCGGGGGTGGCTGCCGGGGGCGGTGGCGATGTCGATGCGCATGAACCCCAGTCTGCCGGAGAGCCCCGCCCGGCTACGTCCGGCTCCGTCGGCCTCCGCCCGGCGCCTTCCGCGCCTCCGTGCACGGCGGCCACGATGCGCATGACGGGCACTCCGCGCACGACGGGCACGCCTCCCGCACGCGCCGTGCGCGCCTCGGGCTCCCCCTCGCACTCTCCTCCGTACGCCTCCGCGTACGCCGGGGCATCTCCCCGTACCGCGCCACGTACCCGGCGTACTCTCTCCTTCGCGTGGGCGCCGGTGCCGGGCCTCCGGATGGCCGGAATGACCCGCTCCGCGACGATGCGGCCCGGCATCCTGCCAAAGCTCACGCGTAAGTTCCAACCGCCCCACCGTGCACATCCGTGTCGCGCGCCCGCGCGAGTTGTTCGCCAACTCCTCCTTGATGTTCACTCGTTCAGGTGGCGGAGCGGCCGATACGCGCCCCCTCCGAGAAACGCTGGAATGGTCGGAAGCCGTGCCAGGGGTGGAGGGGTTATCCGGATGTGACCGGACGTCATCTCCGCTTCATGGGCGGACGAGTCGAGAATGCGAGCACCGGTGCAGAAGAAGCGGCCTCGGGGCAAGAGCGGCACGCGCGGCGGGTCCCAGGGCTCGACAGAGCCCCGTAAGGCGGTGTCGTCCGGTGCGCCCGGTGCGCCCGGTGCTGCCGACGTGACCGCGGCTCCCGCCGGGAAGCCCGTACGCGTACGCAGCCGGCTGGTCGTCGCGGTCGCCGTCGTCGGCGTCACCGTCGTCGCGGCCGGTATGCCCGCCGTCCTCGGCGCCTCGTCCGAACTGACCGACGCCCAGCGCCTGGTCACCCTCGCCGAGCTGAACCGGCAGACGGCCGTCCTCGCCCACTCCCTCGCCGACGAGCGGGACGAAGTCGTCGTCCATATCGCCGGGGGCCGCGAGGAACCCGAGAGCGACGGTGGCGACAAGGCCGACGGTGCCGAGGAGGCCGGCAGCGCGCCGGGCGGCGCCCCCGCCACCCGGGTCGACCGGCAGATCGACGAGATCGACGCCGCCGCCTCCCCCGGCCTGCGCAGGGACCTCTCCACCGTCCCGTCCATCCGCCGCACCGCCCTCACCGGCAAGGGCAGCGCCCTTGAGGCGTACCAGGCGTACACGGACGTCATCGCCAAACTGCACGCCGTCGGCGACGAGGTCGCCGAGAAGACTCCGCCCGAGGCCGCCGACGGCACCCGCGCCCCCGCCGCGCTCGGCCGCGCCGTCGAGCAGGCGTCGGCCACCCGCGGCCTGCTGCTGGCCGCGCTCGCCGTACCCGAGCCCAAGAGCGCCGCACCGCAGTACGACCCCTTCACCGGTCTTCCGATCCAGCCGAAGGAGGACGGTGACGCCGCCGAGAACGACCGCACACGCGACGCGCTCAGCGCCGCCGCCCAGCAGTCCCGCGTCCATGAACTCGCCTCCCTCGCCGACTTCGACCAGTCCGCGGGCGCCGTGGCACGCGACTCCCTCGCCACGACGGTCACCGGGCCCGAGGTCACCGCGGCGGAGAAGTACCTGTCCAGCCTCGCCGACAGCCCCGAACTCTCCGACAAGGACCGCGACGCCGACCAGGAGAAGGTCGAGTCGTCGCTGTCCAGCCGTATCGAGCAGATGCGCGGCGTCGAGTCCGGCATCGGCTCCGGCCAGCTCAAGCGGCTGGAGCGGCTGCGCGACGACGAAGTCACCTCACTGGAGGTGAGCATCGCGCTCCTCGGCGGACTGCTGATCGTCGGCGTCGGGGCGTCCACCGCCGTCGCGCGTACGCTCACCCGGCCGCTCGCCGTCCTCCGTATCGGCGCGGCCCGCCTGGCCGCCGAACCCGCGACCGGGGAACCGGTCCGATTCACCGGCCGCAACGACGAGTTCGGGCAGGTCGTACGGTCGCTCAACAGCCTGCACGCCAAGTTCGCCGAGGTGTCCGCCCGCGCCGAGAAGCTCAACAGCGACCGCACCGGACTGATCGGCGCCCGGCAGGCGATGGCCGACCAGCGCACCGAACTCCAGCAGCGGACCGCCGACATCACCGCGCAGTTGGAAGCGCTGCGGCACACCGTCCGGCATACGTTCGTGAATCTGTCGCAGCGCTCGCTCGGCCTCGTGGAGCGCCAACTCGGCGTCATCGAGAGCCTGGAGGAGCGCGAGCAGGACCCGGACCGGCTCGGTGTCCTGTTCAAGATCGACCACCTGGCCACGGTCATGCGCCGGCACAGCGAGAACCTGCTGATGCTCGCCGGGGACGAACCCGGCGTGGGCTACCCGGGCCCGGTACCGCTCGTCGACGTCCTGCGCGCGGCCGTCAGCGAGATCGAGAAGTACGAGCGGGTCACCATCCAGTCGCTGCCGGCGCGCGCCCAGCTGGCCGGCTTCGCCGCCGACGACATCAGCCATCTCGTCGCCGAACTCCTGGAGAACGCCACGTCGTTCTCGCCGCCCGACGCCCATGTCGAGCTGTCCGGCTGGCTGCTGGAGAGCGGTGACGTGATGCTCTCCGTGCAGGACAAGGGCATCGGCATGGCGGCGGAGCGGATCGCCGAACTCAACGAGCGGCTCACCACCGCTACCGACGGCGGCACTGCCGGCGAGGCGAGCAGTGGCACCGACGGCGCCGGTCTCGGCCTGCGCGTCGTGGCGCGACTCGCCTCGCGCCACGGCGTCGAGGTCACGCTGCGCGAGCACCAGCAGGGCGGGCTCGCGGCGATGGTCGTACTGCCGCAGGCACTGCTCCCGACGGTCCCGCCGATCGCGGCCCCGTACCAGGTCACGACCACGGGCGCGGCGCCGGCGCTGCTTCTGCCGGGGTCGGCGGCGGAGGCCAACTCCAACATGCTGCAAGGGCGTTCGGACCGGGACCCGCTGGTGGCGGGGGACGGGGCGGCCGAGGACGGTGCGCCCACCGGCGACCCGTACGCCATCGGTCCCGACGCGCACGAGCGGGTCGCCGACGTCGCCGAACCCGCCGACGGCATCGAAGAGACGGGCGGTACGGAACCCCTCACCGAGCCCGGCTCCGCGCCCGTCACCGGTCCGGTCGCCGAGCCCGTCTCCGAGGCACCCACCGAGGCGCCTACCGAGGCGCCCACCGAAGCAGTCGGCGAAGCCGTCACCGAAGCCGTCACCGACAAGGGTCTGCCGAAGCGCACCCCCAAAGTCCTCAAGCCCGCCACCACGACGGCCGATCGGCCGGGTAGCGTCGACGCCGACGCGCTGCGCCGCAGGCTCGGTGGATTCCACCGGGGGGCCAAGGACGGCCGGCGCGACGCCGACGCCGAGCTTTTGGAGCAGACCGAAGTGCGGAAGCAGAGCAGTTCAGCGCAGAGCAGTTCAGTACCGCGGCAGCAGGACGCCGCGGAGGGGACCGACACTCGTACGGATGAGACGGGGGAAACTGTCGAGGAGGCACGCAGTTGACGGCGACCGGCACATTCGGACTGAGCAGTGAAGCCCGCAATCTCCACTGGCTGTTGACGAATCTCGTGGAGGAGGTGCGAGGAGCACGCTCCGTCGCGGTCGTCTCGTCGGACGGACTGCTGCTGCTCTCCTCGGACCCGGCACAGCACGACGCCGCGGACAGCGCGGGCGGGAGCGAGAGCCCGCGCGGCTCCAGCGCCGACCTCGCGACCATCATCTCCGGCATCAGCAGTCTCACCCTCGGTGCGGCCGAACTGATGGACAGCGGCGGTGTGAAGCACACGATGGTCGCGATGACCGAGGGCAGCGTCTTCGTCATGTCGATCAGCGACGGTTCGCTGCTCGGCCTGCACGCCGGCGCCGACTGCGACATGCACGTCGTGGCGTACCACATGGCGATGTTCGTCGGCCGCGCCGGACACGTACTCACCCCCGAACTCCGCAGCGAGTTGCGCAAGTCGATGGAGAGCGCCCGATGACATCGGTGTCCGCGTCCGGACCGGCCGGAGGGCGTTCCGCCCGCGGCCTTCCCGGGCGCGGCCCCGGACGCCGCGTCGCGCGCGTACGCCCGTACTCGCTGACCGGCGGCAGGACGCGCTTCGGCCATGTGCTGCTGGTCGAGACGTTCGTCGCCGCGCTGGAGGCCGCGGAGGAGCGCAAGGAACTGGCGAACGACGGCGGCGGCGGTGGCCATGACGGCGGCGGTGGCGCCTCGCCGTCGCGCGGTATGCCGGAGATGCGCGCCATCGTCGAGCTGTGCAGACGGATGCGGACCGTCGCCGAGATCTCGGCGCTGCTCAAGATGCCGCTGGGAGTCGTCCGGGTGCTGCTCAGCGACCTGGCCGACCAGGGGAAGATCCGGGTGTACGGGACCGGCCACGACAGCGACCACCCGGACCGGGCGCTGCTGGAAAGGGTGCTGGGTGGACTCCGCCGGATCTGACGTGTCCACCGGGACCGACGTGTTCGGCGGCTCTGACGTGTCCACCGGAACCGACGTGCCCGCCGGCCCGGATCCCGCCGAAGAGGGCCTGCGCGACTGGCAGTTGGACCGCACCCGAGCGCCCGTGGCGACCAAGATCGTGGTCGCGGGCGGCTTCGGCGTCGGCAAGACGACCTTCGTCGGATCGGTCTCGGAGGTCAGGCCGCTGCGTACCGAGGCCGTGATGACGCGGGCCAGTGAGGGAACCGACGACCTCACGGCCACCCCCGAGAAGACCTCCACCACCGTCGCGATGGACTTCGGCCGCCTCACGCTCGACGACGACCTCGTGCTGTACGTCTTCGGCACCCCCGGCCAGCAGCGCTTCTGGTTCATGTGGGACGACCTGGTGCGCGGCGCGATCGGCGCCGTCGTCCTGGCCGACACCCGCAGGCTCTCCGACTGCTTCCCGGCGCTCGACTACTTCGAGAGCTACGGCCTGCCGTACATCGTCGCCGTCAACCACTTCGAGGGCACCGAGTCGTTCGAGGCGGAGGACGTACGGGAGGCGCTGTCCGTGCCCGCGCGCGTACCCGTGATGATCATGGACGCGCGTAAACGGATCACCGTCGTCGAATCGCTGCTCGCGCTGGTGGGCCACGCCCTGGAAGCGGTATCCGAATAGCCTGACGGCCGGTAAGCAGGCAGCAACAAACGGAGACCCCCCGCCATGCGGAAGATACTCGTCGTCGGTGCCGGACAGTCCGGCCTCCAGCTCGCCCTCGGACTCCAGTCGTACGGGTACGAGGTCACCCTGCTGTCCAACCGGACACCCGACGAGATCCGGTGGGGCCGCGTCATGTCCACCCAGTGCATGTTCCACACCGCGCTCCAGCACGAGCGCGATCTCCAGCTGGGCTTCTGGGAGTCCCAGGCCCCCCGTGTCGAGGGCCTCGGTGTCTCCGTCGCGGCGCCCGACTCCTCCCGCGCGATCGACTGGGTGGGCAGGCTGGACGGATTCGCCCAGTCCGTCGACCAACGGGTCAAGATGGCCGGCTGGATGGAGACGTTCGCCCAGCGCGGCGGCCAACTGGTCATCCACGGTGCGGCGGTGTCGGACCTCGACTACTTCTCCCGCGTGTACGACCTCGTCCTCGTCTCGGCCGGCAAGGGCGAACTGGTCGCGATGTTCGGCAGGGACGCCACGCGCTCCCCGTACGCCACGCCGCAGCGGGCGCTCTCCGTCGCGTACGTCCACGGGCTGGGCCCGCGCCCCGAACACCCCGGGTTCGACGCCGTCCGCTGCAACCTCGTGCCCGGCGTCGGCGAGTTCTTCGTCATGCCGACGCTGACCGTCAGCGGCCGCGCGGACATCCTCTTCTGGGAGGGCATACCCGGCGGCCCGGTCGACGCCTTCCAGGGCATCAGGGACCCGGGCGACCATCTCTCGCTGACGCTGGAGCTGATGGAGCGTTACACGCCCTGGGAGTACGCCCGCGCCATGAAGATCGAGCTGACCGACGCGAACGCCACACTGGCAGGCCGCTACACGCCCGTCGTCCGGCACCCCGTCGGACGGCTGCCGGGCGGCGGGCTCGTCCTCGGCGTCGCCGACGTCGTCGTGGCGAACGACCCGCTCACCGGGCAGGGCTCCAACTCGGCCTCCAAGTGCGCCGCTTCGTACCTGGAGTCGATCGTGGCGCACGGCGACCGGGAGTTCGACGAGGCGTGGATGCGGGCGACGTTCGACCGGCACTGGGAGAGCGCGCGGCACACCACCCGGTGGACGAACGCCATGCTCGCCCCGCCGCCGGAACACGTGCTGGACCTGTTCGCCGCGGCGGGCCGACTCCAGCCGGTCGCCGACCGGTTCGCGAACGGCTTCAACGATCCGGCGGACTTCGAGAACTTCTTCTACGACGCCGAGAGGACCGCCGCGTATCTGGCGGCCGTCGGCGGCGAGAGCGCGGCCGGCTGACGCGCCCCCGGGCGCCCTGACGCGGCTGCCTCAACCCGCCTGCGCCGTGGTCGAGTCGTTGCCGGTGTCGGCACCCGCCGCGGCGCCGGGGGGCAGCTCCGGCGGCTCGTACGACTCCAGGTCGAGCGGCCGGGCGTCCGGATCGGGCCGTACGGCGCCGAGCAGCGGATTCGACGCGAGGGGGGAGACCTTCACGCGGGCCCCCGGGCGCGGAGCGTGGACCACCTTCCCGTCGCCGAGATACATCGCCACATGGGTCGCCTTCGGGAAGTACACCACCAGATCGCCGGGGCGCAGCTCGCTCAGCCGCACCCTCGGCAGCTCGGCCCACTGCTCCTGGCTCGTCCGGGGCACGCTCACCCCCGCGCGCGACCAGGCCCGCGAGGTCAGCCCCGAGCAGTCGTACGACTCCGGCCCCTCCGCGCCCCACAGATACGGCTTGCCGATCTGCCCGACGGCGTACGTCAGCGCCTCGCCGCCACCTGCCGACGGCGTCCGGAGGCTTCTGCCGAGGCTCGCCGTGCTCCCTGCCGCCACGGTGTCCCCCGGCGCGCTCGCGGCGTCGCCGAGCGCGCCCGAAGTGATCAGCTTCTCCTGTGCCTTGTCCGTGTCGGCGTCCTCGCGTTCGGCGATGGCCGCGATCTGCTCGGTGGTGAGCGAGGCGAGCATCTTCTCGACGTCCGTCAGCTTCGTCCGGACGGCGTCGCGCTGCCTCTTCTGCTTCGCGGCGAGCGACTTCTGCTCGTCGAGAGCCTTCCGTGACCGGTCGGCGAGCGTGTCGGCGCGCCTCTCGCCGTTGGTGAGGCGCGCGACGGTCGACAGCCGGTCGCTCTGCGCACGGTCCATCAGATGCTGCTGGTCCAGGGCGTGTTGGGGATCCCTGGACAGCAACAATTGGACGTAGGAGGAGAGTTCGGAGGTGCCCTGATACTGCTGACGGGCCAGCTGTCCGATCTGGGCGCGGCTGCGGACCAGCGCCTCGCGGGCGCCGGTGAGACCCGCGCCGACACTCTTCACCTCGGCCTGCTGGGCGGTGAGCTTCACCTCGGTGGCGTTGTACGCCTCGGTGGCCTCCTCGGCCTGCTGGTACAGCTTCCGCATCTCGGTGAGCAGTTCGGAGACGCCGCGCGGGGCGCCGTCGTCGGGAACAGGTGCGGCGCCGGCCGGCGCGGCGCACGGCAGCGCCGCCAGGACGGCGAGTGCCGCCGTACAGACGGACCGCGGGAGTCTGCCTGACACACCATCACCTCCAGCTGCGGGGCGGCCTGTCCGACCCCAAGGTGATGATGCGGCGTCAATTGCCCGGCTCTGATGTGCTTACCGCACAATTGGGCGAGATGGCGGCACGCCACCACCCCCGGCGGGCCGAAATCACGGCCCCCGGCGTGGCGGTTTGCGGCCCCCGACGCGGTGAGTTCCGTGGCTCAGTCGACCGGCAGCGCGTAGAACGTGCCGCCGCGCCGGATCACCGTGGTCCTCCCGGCCATCAGCGGCTGGTACGCGGGCGTGGCGACAGCCGCGCCGTCGGCGGCGGGGGAGGGGGCCGGCCCACCGGCGTTCTGGAACTTCCAGAGCCGCTTGCCGTCGGCCGCCCCGAAGGCCGTCACCTGAAGCCCGTCGGCCGACAGCACCGTCCGGCCGCTCTCGCTGAGCCAGAGCCGGGGAACACCGGTCCAGGCCGGGCCCTCGGTCGTGCTCTTCCAGCGCTCCATGCCGGAGTCGGGGTCGACCGCGTACACATCCTGGAAACGGTTCGCGACGTAGAGCGTGGACCCGAGAAGCGTCCCGGTGCCGAAGGCGAACGCGTTCTGCCCCGGCACCCTGGGCGCGCCTCCCTTGCGCCACAGCTGCTTGGCGTCGGCGGTGTCGTACGCGTACAACTGGTCGGCCGCCGCCGCGAACAGTCGGCCCTCCGCGTCGCCGACCGAGCCGCCCGCGGGCGGCACCGCGCCGAACGACTTCGACCAGGTCAGTTTGCCGTCGGCCCGGCCGAAGCAGTGGTAGACGGCCTTGCCCTTGCCCGCCTTGACCTGGGCGGGCAGGAGCGACTTGGCGTCCTGGCGCACCACGATGTCCGCCTCCCGTACGGCGATCAGCTGGTACACGGGAGTCAACGGGGCACGGCCGTTGGAGATCGCGGAGCGCCACAGTTCCTTACGGGTCGTCAGATCGAAGGCGAACAGGAAGGTGCTGACCTTGGCCGCCTTCCCCGTGCCGGACGTGTGCGACCCGGTGAACCAGACCTGGCCGTCGTCGGTCCCGGCGACACCCGCGACCGTCAGGCCGGGCACGTCCGTGATGCCGTCCGCGTAGTCGACACGGTGCTTGACCGCGCCGGACACGGTCGAGATCCACAGCAGACCGGTCGTTCCGGCGACGAAGGCGAGTCCGCCGGAGGCGGGCAGCGCCTGGTGGAGGGCGGCGGCGTCGGGGTTCTGCCAGACGCGCTTGCCGGTGCGCACGTCCACGCCGGTGGCGCCCGACTCCGTCGTGAGGAGGAGGGTCCGGCCGCCGACGACGGCGGCGTTCAGGATCTCCTCGGCGGCCACCTTGTGCTCGTACGCCCAGAGGGCTTCGGGCGGCAGTCCGGTCAGGCCCTTGGGAGTGTCGTTGCCGGGCTTGCTGTCGGTGTCGTCGGACGGCTCGTCGTCGGCGAGCGCGAGTACGCCCCCGCCGCCGACGACCAGCCCGGCGGCGCCGGCGACGATCCCGGTGATGAGCGCGCGCCGCCCGAGGGGCTGCCCGAGTGGCCCCCGCCGCAGCGCGGCGAACCGGCCCGAGCCGGAGCCGGTGGGGGCGGCCAGCGGCGCCGGTCCCGGCGGCAGGGCGGGGGGTCCGGGAGGTCCCGGTGGCAGGGCCTGGGCCTGGTGCGGCACCGGGGCGGCGGCCGGGGGCAGGGGGAGCGCGGTCGGCTCGGGCCGGGCGTGGGGCACCGAGAGGGCGGCTGTGGGCCGGTCGACGACACCGCTCTCACTGCCGGAGGCGGTGCGGGGCCGCCCGATGCGGGTGGTGCGGGTGTCGGGTTCGGCGGGCGTGGCGGGCGTGGCACCGGGAACGGCGTCCTGCGGTCCGTCCTGCGGCCTGTCGTCCTGCGGACCGCTCTCCGGCGCGTCCAGCGGCGTGTGCAACGCGTCGACTCGGGCGGCCTGTTCGGCGATCGAGGCGGACAGCACGCCGGGCAGCCAGCCGTTCGGCACGGCCGCCGCCGCGGCTGCCGCCCCCTCCAGTGCCAGTTCCGCCGCGACGGCCCCGGCCGTCGGCCGCTCGCCCGGCTCCTTCGCCAGACAGCGCGCGACGATCGGCCGCAACTCCTCCGGCACACCGTCGAGTTCGGCCGTCCCGTGCGCGATGCGGTCGGCCGCCGCGTCTGGCGGCCCTTCGGTGAGGGGCGTCGTACCGGTGGCCGCGTACGCGAGCAGCAGCCCCAGTACGAAGATGTCGGCCGGCGGCCCCGGCACCTCGCCGTCGAGCTGCTCCGGGGTGAGATACCCGAGCCGTACGGACAGCCGCCCGCCCTCCGCGGCCTCGGCCGACGCCGCCGCGCCCAGCGCCCCGAAGGCGGTGAGGCGCGGTCCGTCGGCGGCGAGGGTCACGGTGTCGGGAGCGAGCCCGTGCAGTACGGCTCCGGTCGCGTGGACCCGCGACAGTGTCTCGGCGAGCGCGGCGCCCAGTATCCGCACGGCACGCTCGGGCAGCGGCCCGGCGACGGCGACGGCCTCGCCGAGGGTGAGCGCGGGGACGTAGTCGGTCGCGGTCCAGAGCGTGTCCTCCCCGGACGCGTCCGTACGGAAGTCGAGCAGCGGCTGCACCCACCCACCGGCCAGCCGCTCGGCGGTCCGGGCCTCGGCCTGGAAGCGCCGCCGGAAGGCGGGCAGCGCGGCGAGGGCGGGGCGGGCGACGGAGACGACGACGGTGGCGCCGTTCGCGCCGTACGCCAGATACCGCACCGCACTCGCCGACTCCCGGAACCGCGCCAGCACGGTGTAAGGGCCGACGAGGCGCGGGTCGTCGTGCTGCAGCGGTTCCATCACGCGAATGCCCCCTGGTGGCTCGGCCGGGAGGTCGTCTCCGGCTCGGTCGATCCTAGGTCGTGTCCGACGAACGGCGCTGTCCGCCCGCGCGCCGGGCGCGATCCGCCGGACAGGACCCGGACGGCGCCCGACCCATCCTGTCCGCCGCACGATATGTGACCGTGTACGGCCGGGGAGTTCGGCGCTCGGGGTGTCCGCGGATCGTGTCTCCCGGATCGTCGCGTCAGCCGCGGTCGGGCTTGGACCAGGGCCACTTGAGCGCGCGCCGCTCACGTCCCTCGGGGACGTACTCGTACTTCCAGCCGCGTTGCAGTCCGAGCCGCTTGCTGTACCCGGCGGGGACGCGCCGGTACGCGAACACGGTGGGCGGCCCGCCGGCGTCGTCCGGCACGGGGACCTCGTACCACTTCGGCGGATGCCCGGTCGTTCCGGTCAGCACGGGCAGGACGCGACCGTCGAGCGGCCCACCGACAAAGACGGTCTCTTCGCTTCTCACGCCGCCAGTGTCGCGCAGCGCCCGGCCGGGCGCGGACACCGGTCACCCCTGCGGCGTACGGCCCCCCTCCCGCCGAGCGCCTCCGGGCCACCGCCACGACCAGCGGCTTAGCCGTCGGCGCTGGGCCGTTCGACGGAACCCGGCGGCACGCCTCGGCGCGCCGCTTGACGGCGCGTCTGCCTTTCATGAAGGCCACGGCTCGGTTCCCCGAGCGGGTGGCAGACGCCGCCCGCACCGCGCCAAGGAAGCGGAGACCCCCACCATGCGCGTTGCTCGCATCCTCGCCACCGCAGCCCTGTCCTCCCTGGTCCTGGGCGCGGGTGCGACGACGGCCCAGGCCGGCGGCCAGCCGACCCTCACGGTCAGCCCCAGCCCGGCGACCCCCGGCTCGTCGGTCACGATCTCCCTCAACGGCGGCTGCCGGGCCAGCTCCGTGACGGCCTCGTCCGCGGCCTTCACGGGCTCGGTCACGCTCTCCTCGGGCTCGGCCGAAGGCGTCTACCGGGGCACGGCCACGATCCGCCGCGACGCCCGCGCGGGCAGCAACTCGATCACCATCGCCTGCCCCAACGGCGGCCCGTCCACGTTCACCTTCCAGGTCGGCACGACGACCCCGTCGCGGGGCGCCCGGGGCGGTCTGGGCGGCAGCGTCACGGACATGGACGCGACGAAGGTCGCGACGGGAGCGGCGCTGGTGACCCTGGCGGCGGCGGGCACCACGCTGGTGCTGCGCCGCCGGGCGAAGAGCTGAGCCGGGGGCGGGCTCGACCCTGCGGAACCCGTGACGACCGCCGTACAGTGGGTGACCGCCGATGTCGGGAGCGCCGCATGTCCGCCGAGCACCGCCCGGAGTACCCGGCGAGGACGCCGTCCCCGCCGAAGCGGCCGGTGCGGCCCCCGCAGCCGGCCCGGCCGACATCGGACACGAAGCCGAAGTCCGCCGCGCCCGCCCCGCACGGCCGGGCGCGGATGAGCATGATCAACCGGCGTGCCGCGACCTGGGGGCTGGAGGCCGCCCCGTGGACCGCGGCCAAGGCGTCCGGCGCGGTCGTGGCCAGGCTGCGCGACTGGGGCTACCCGGCCACGGACCGGGCGGCCCGTGATCTGACCGCGCTCCTCGTCTCGACCGCCGTCGCGGACGGTGGGCGACGCGTGTCCGTGCACCTCGCCGATCAGGACCGCCAGGCGTTGATCGTCGCCCTCAGCCATCGGACAGGGCTCACCGTCGCGGACGAGACGCTGCTGCCCCAACTCGCCGCCCTGGGCGCGGTGTCGTGCGGTACGGATACCGCGGTCGACGGCCGGCGCCTGTGGGCGGTCCTCGATCTTTAGCCCGCGCGAGCCGGTCCACCGGCCGAGGCCGGCTGCCCGGCGGCGGCCCCCGGCGGACCGGTCCCTCACGCCAGCAGGCCCGACGCCTTCCAGAGCCGCCGGCCCGCTCCCCGCATGACCCCGATGTCGTCCAGGAAGTCCGTCAGGCGCTTCGCGCCCGACTGCATCACCTCTCGACGGTGGCCGCTCGCGCGGACCTGGGTGACGGCTTCGCGGCGGTCCAGGCCCACGTTCTCGTAGACCTGGGGGTTCACGAAGCAGACCGAGAAGACGCGCGCCGCCTCGCCGGCCGTGAGACGGGTCAGCTCCTGTTCCCAGCGCGGCGACGTGACCATCTGGCGGCGCAACTCCTCCCGGGCGTAGCGGACATGGCGCGCCTCCTCCACCACATGGATCCGCGTCACGCCGCGCACCAGCGTCTGGACGCGCTCGTCCGGGAACGTCAGGCGCTGCATCCAGTCCAGGATCTCCTCGCCCAGGAGCGTCGCCGCGAACGAACCCGGCGTCGTGGACACCGTCTTCAGCAGGCGCGCGACGTTGTGGTAGACGCGGGGCACGGGGTACGCCGGGGCGCCGCCCTGCTGGATCATCCTCGCGAACATCATCGAGTGGCGGCACTCGTCCGCTATCTCGGTGAGCGCGTAACGGACGTGGTCGCTGGTCACCGACTTGTCGTAGATGTGCCTGACCAGCAGCTGCATCAGGATGATCTCGAACCAGATGCCGAGCGAGGCGAGCGACGCCGCCTCGTGGCGGGCCAGGTCCATCCGCTGCTCCTCGGACATCCGCCGCCACAGCGGGGTGTCGTAGAGGGAGACCAGCTCCGGCGGCCAGTACCACTTGCCGTCCTCCGCCGGGGCGTCCCAGTCGAGGTCCTTGTCCGGGTCGAAGGAGTGCTTGGCCGAGGCTTCCAGCAGGCGCCGCGCCACCTGCTCGCGATCCCGGAGCGGGCCCAGCGCGTCGTGGAGGAGCTGGATGCCGTCCGGCTCGGTGGACGGCGCGGTGGACGGCGCGGGGTCCGGCTCGGGGTGGAGTTCGTGCGCTGTTGTCATGGCTGAGGGCACCTCGTGTTACCGGGGGTACGGTTCTCGACCCTCTTATAAGACTTCCTGTCAGCAGGTCTCGTCAATCCCCTCGGCGCCACTTGTTGACTCGACGTCCAACAGCGTGTGAACCTGCCAAATGTCCATGGTTCATACGGGGGTTGAGGCGAAGGAGCCGCCAATGTCGAGCCGTGATCTCTATGTCCACGCCCCCGATCAGCCCGTCTGGGCCGTCCCCGCCACCGGCGCCGCCCGCTTCCAGTGGGACTACGACGACGGCCGCGAACGCCTTCTCGCCCTCTACCAGAAGGGCAAGGACAAGCAGTGGGACGGCGCGAAGCGCATCGACTGGGAGCTGGAGGTCGACCCGTACGACCCGCTCGGCACCCCCGACGAGGCCCTCCCCCTGCACGACTCGCGCCACTGGGCGAAGATGACCGCGAAGGACAAGGGGGAGCTGCGCCGGCACTACGCGTCCTGGCAGTTCAGCCAGTTCCTGCACGGCGAGCAGGGCGCGATGGTGTGCGCCGCGCGAATCGTCGAGTCCGTGCCCGACCTCGACGCGAAGCTGTACTCCGCCACGCAGACGATGGACGAGGCGCGGCACGCCGAGATCTACGGGCGGTTCCTGCACGAGAAGGTCGGGATGCTCTACCCGATCAACGACAACCTGCAGGGGCTGCTCGGCGACACCCTGCGCGACTCCCGCTGGGACATCCCCTACCTCGGCATGCAGGTCCTCATCGAAGGACTCGCCCTCGCCGCCTTCGGCATGATCCGCGACACCACCGACAAGCCGCTGCCCAAGCAGATCCTGGCGTACGTCATGCAGGACGAGGCCCGCCATGTGGCCTTCGGGCGGATGGCGTTGCGCGACTACTACCGGCAGCTGTCCGACGCCGAGCGGCGCGAACGCGAGGAGTTCGTCATCGAGGGCTGCTACCTCATGCGCGACCGGCTGCGCGGCGTCGAGGTGCTGGAGAACTTCGGCATCCCCAGGGCCGAGGCCGACGAACTGGCCGAGCGGTCCGAATTCCTGCACCTGTTCCGTAAGTTGCTCTTCAGCCGCATCGTGCCGTGCGTCAAGGACATCGGGCTGTGGGGCCAGCGGCTGCAGAAGGCGTATCTGGACATGGGCGTCTTCGACCTCGGCGACTCCAGCCTCGATCTCCTCATGTCGCAGGACGAGGAGATCGCCGAACGCCTCGACCGCGAGAGGTTCGCCGCCGAGGAACGGGCCAGGGTCGCCGAGGTCGCCGACGCCATCGCTCAAGGGGCCGAGGACGATGGAGCGACGTCCGCTACGACGCCGGTGTCCCCGCCGTCCGGGTGAACGCCAGCACCAGCTCGGCCACCGCCTCCGGCTCCTCCAGCAGCATCGCGTGCGTCGCGTCCACGTCCGCCGTCGCGGCCGTCGGGCGCGCGTTCACGAGCGCGGCCAACTCCGCGTTCATCCGCCGGACATGAGTAGCCGTCAGTCTCTCGAACCACTCCATCCCCGGCATCGGAGGCTGCGGCCCGCGCGCCACGACCACCAGCAGCGGGCACCTCAGCCGGCGCATCGTCGGCAGCGGGTCCAGCCCGTCCAGTGCGTCCATCAGCTCCAGCCACCGGTCCCGTACGGGGAGCAACTGCCAGCCGCCGTCGGAAAGTTCACGGGCGGAGGCCCGGGCGGACGCCTCCGCCCGCGCGGCCGGAATGCCGAACCGGTCCGCGTACGCGACCTGTTGCTCCACATAGTCGGGCGGCGCCACCTGCCCGCCCGCCGCCCGCGTCATCTCGCCGAAGCGCTCGCGGCTCTCGCGGTCCTCACCCGTGTAGCTCTCGACGGGCTCCCACCACAGGCCGTCGAGGTTCACCACGCCCGGTGTCACTCCGGGGTGCCGGTCGGCGTACTCTGCGGCGAGCATCCCGCCCAGCGAATGACCGACCAGGATCGCGTCCGGGACGTCGTACGCGCTCAGCGCCTCCTCGATCGCGGCGACCGCCGCGTCGAACGTCCAGGGTGTGTCGCCGTCGGAGCGGCCGTGCGCCGGGAGATCGGCCGCGAGCACCCGGTGGTACGGCGTGAGGAGAGGTACGGCGGCGTCCCAGTCGGCGAGCGAGCGCCCGGCGCCGTGCAGCAACAGCAGGGGCGGGCCTTCGCCGCCGTGGTCATGGATATGAAGTGGCATGGCCCCACCGTAGGCGCGGTGCGAGGCTTCAAGATCATCCGTCAGGACGAAGGAATCCGCCCCCTCGGCGGTCCATGATGGATGAGGGGCAGGGCCTTCTCGGCGGCTTCCGCGACATCGAGAAGCGCCACGTCCGAGCCGCGCTCCGCGACGAGTTGGAGCCCCACCGGACAGCCGTCCGGCGTGAATCCCGCCGGCAGGCTCGCCGCCGGATGGCCGCTCAGGTTGAACGCCCACGTCAGCGCCGTCGAGTAGACGTCGGGACCCGGACCCTCGTGGCCGTGCGGACGGTTCGGTGTCACTGGCGTGAGCAGCAGGGGCGTACGCGCGAAGTACGCGTCGAGCCGCCGGTTGTTCTCCGCCCGCACATCCGTGCCCGCATCCGCGTCCGTACTCGCATTCGCGCCCGCGCCCGTGCCCGCTCCGGGGGCACCGCCGCGTATCGCCAGCCACGCCTCGCGCGGGTCGAGCAGGTCGACAACTGCGCCGGGGGCCCGGTCGAGCCGTACGACCCCGGCCGCCACCAGCCGGTCCACCGCCGCCCGTACCACCGCTTCCACCGCCGGATCGGTCCGCGCGAAACCGAGATCCGGCGAGTACGTGGCGGACACCGGCACCCCGGAGTCGGCCCCCGGCTCGTACCCGGCCAGCACCCACCGCAGAGCGGTTCGCGCGTCCGCCACCCGCCGCGTCAGCAACCCCGCCGTCGCCAGCCCCGTCCGGTCCGGCGAGGGCAGCAGCCCGTTCGTCGTCTTCAGACCGAACACCCCGCACCACGCCGCCGGGATCCGCACCGACCCCGCTCCGTCGCTGCCCGTCGCCAGCGGCACCAGACCGGCCGCGACCGCCACCGCCGAGCCCGCCGAGGAACCACCGGGTGTGCGGTCGGCGCGGTAGGGATTGACCGTACGGCCGTGCGCGCCCAGGCCCCAGGTCTGCCAGTACGTCCCCGGCCCCGGCACCGCCGTCGAACCGACCGGCACCGCCCCGGCGGCGATCAGCCGGCCCGCCGCGTACGAGCGGATGCCCGTCGGGCGCTTCACCGCGAACGGCAGCCCCGCCAACGGCAGTTGGCGGTCCACCGTGCGCGCCCGCTCCAGCGCCCGCGCGTGCCACACCTCGACGAACGCGGACAGCTCCGGGTCGAGCCGGTCGATCCGTTCCAGCGCCTCGGCCACCGTCCACCAGGGAGTCACTCCGACGCCCTTCCCCGGTTGCGGGCCCCCCGAACCGCGCCCAGGCTTGACGGGCGGCACGGATGTGCCGGCGGCGCTGGTGAGAGGCGGGACGACCATGAGGGTGCTGCTGACGGTACAGATGGACACCGAGAAGGCGAACAAGGCGATCGCGGACCGCACGCTGCCCACCACCCTGAAGTCGGTGTTCGACCGGATCAAGCCGGAGACCGCGTACTTCGGGAGCCAGGACGGCATGCGCACCGCCTACGTCGTCTTCGACCTCAAGGACGCCTCCGACATTCCGAGCGTCGCCGAGCCGTTCTTCCAGGACCTCGGCGCCGAGGTGACCTTCCAGCCGGTGATGAACATGGACGACATCCAGACCGGCCTGGGCAAGCTCTGACCCGACCGACCAGAACGCCTTGGACCCGGCCTAGGTCCTGTCTTCAAAGTAGCGCCGTCCGCCCGTAGGGCGGGGCCTGCGGCGGCTGGTGCGGTGCATCGCAAGGCGGAGGATCGGCCTCGT
>NZ_JBHUZM010000144.1:0-18650 GCF_042667665.1 Streptomyces sp. NPDC057307
GGGGAAGACCCCGGGGCCGGGCCCGTCCGTGCCGGAAGAGATGAATCCGCTGAATTCCTGACCCGCCGAGGGAGACCGTCGCACGCGTCGCGGGACAAGGCCACGCCCGCTCAGCCGAGCAGCCGCAGGGTCGTCCCCGACACGCCGACGTGGACCGTCTGGCCCCAGGTCAGGGTCAGCGCGTCCGACTCCATGCCGTCGCCGAAGGCGACCAGACGGTCGGACTCCACGGTGAGGGACAGCCGCTCCGTGGGGGTCAGTTCGCCCGACACCAGTGAGGTCCCGGTCGTGGGGGAGGGCCACGCCTCTCGTACGAACCAGAGCAGCCGGCGGTCGGCGGGGCCGGGGAGGGCGAGTGCGCTGCCGCGTTCCTGCCACAGCGAGCGCAGCCAGCCGGTGGCGCCGGTGCCCGTGCCGACGAGGACGCCGGACGACGCCTGGGCCTCGGCTCCGATTCCGGCTCCCGTTTTGGTCTTCGCCGGCCCTCCGGCCTTGGGGGAGGCCGGCCGGCCGTCGGCGGTCAGCCGGTAGCGGATCGTCTGGTGGCCCGCCGGACCGAGGCAGATCTCGTTGAGCGCGAGCAGCCGCTGGCTGTCGTCGGCGACCGCCTCCACCATGGTGAGTTCGTCGACGCCGCCGCGCCCCCCGGCCGCCTCGGCCAGGAGCTTGCCCGCGTCGGCGGCGCGATGGCGCACCAGGACGCCGGGGTTGCGGCCGGGATCGGTGTCGATGCCCACCACCGGCTGACCCGAAAGGTACTTCGCGGCGTTCGCGACCAGACCGTCCTGGCCGACCACGACCACGACGTCCTCCGGGCCGAAGAGGAACCGGTCCAGATCCGCGCGCTCGACCCGGCTCTGCCGCCACCGGTGGGGCACGGCGGCGGCCACCTCGGCCAGGGCCCGGTGCGTGCGGCGGTGCCGTTCGGCGACCTCGCGGATGTCGCGGTCGCGGGAGGAGAGGAAGAAGGCGGCCTGACCATGGGTACCGTGCCGGGCCAGCAACTCCGCGTACTCGGTGGTGCGATGGACCAGCACCGCCCGTGGCGCGAGCGTCACGTCTGCTCCCCGTCCCGTCGTCCCAGCGTCGCCAGCAGGCCGGTCAGTACGTCGGGGGAGACGGTGACGCTGTCGATGCGCGGCAGGTTCTCGGCGAGCCGTTCGACGGCCAGCGCGCGCAGCGTCGCCGCGTCCGCGTCGCCGTGCACCCGCAGCCAGTCGGCCTGGGCCGTCGCCCGTGCCTCGCCGGACCTGCGGGCCGCTTCGGCGTCGGCGGTCGCCAGCCGCACCCGACGCGCCGCCTCGGCCTCCGTGCGTACGGCGTCGGCCGCCGCGCTCTCCTCGGCCTCACGGCGCGCGTTGGTGCCGCGCTGCTCGACCAACTGCTCCTCCTGGCGGGCCAGTTCGATCTGGCTGGCGAGTTCGTTCTCGGCGATGGCCCGCTCCCGCTGCACCGCCACGGCGCGCCGCTCGTACGTCGCCCGGTCCGCCTCCTGCTGGATCTGCTCGCGCGCGGGCGTCCGCAGCGCGCGTTCCACCTCGGCCTCCGGACGGACGGCGACGACTCGTACGGTCACCACCTCCAGGCCCGTGGCGGGCAGCCGGGGCTCGGCCGCCAGCCCGCCGTCGATCCGGTCGCGTACGGCGGCGACGCCGTCGGACAGCGCGGCGGCCAGCGGTGTACGGGCCAGCACGTCGAGCGCGTGCTGCTGGGCCGTCTCGGTGAGCAGGGTCGCTATCTGTTCGAGCGGGGCGCCGCGCCAGACGCCGGTGTCCGGGTCGAGGGAGAAGTCCAGCCGGGCGGCGGCCAGCGCGGGATCGCTGATCCGGTAGGTGACGGTGGCCTGGACCGTGACGTCCTGGAAGTCGGCGGTACGGGCATGGAAGGCCATCGCCAACTCCCGGTCGTTGACCGGCACTTCGGAGAGCGCGGCGGACAGCGCCCGGAACCAGAAGCTGAGCCCCGTACCGTCGTGGACCAGCCGTCCCCGCCGGTGGTGGCGGATGTGGGCGGTGGGGGCGGAGCGGAGATGGCGCCGGCCGAGGCGCTTGGTGATGTCAGCCATGATGACCTCTTCTCGTCGCTATGACGATATCGAAGGGTCGGTCATAGCGTCAATGTGACGAGAGTGAGGACGAACCTCGCCCCCGACCGTGACCGGCCGGGGGCGAGGAGAGGTGACGAGACGTCAGGCCGCCTACGCCTTGGGCTCGATCCAGATGTTGCGGTAACGCACCTTGTTCCCGTGGTCCTGGAGCCGGATGGCCCCGGTGGCCGTGGTCTCCGGGGCGCCGGCTCCCGTGGGCCCGTCGATCGCCACGTCGTTGTGGACGGTCTTGCCGTTCCACACCACCGTGACGCGGGCGTCCTCGGTCTTCTTCCCGTCCGCGCCGAAGCGCGCGGCGCGGAACGTGATCTCGTACGTCTGCCAAGTCTCCGGCGCCGTAGCGGCGTTGAGATCCGCGGCCTTCTTGGTGTAGATCGCCGCCGCCTCGTTGTCGGCGAGCTTCTCGACACCGAACGAGTCCAGGATCTGGATCTCGTAGCGCTCCTGGAGATACACACCGCTGTTCCCGCGGTCCTGGCCGGTCACGTCCGGTGGCAGCTTCGGTACCCGGAACTCGACATGCAGCTTGAAGTCTCCGAACGCCTGCTTGGTGCGGATGTCGCCGCAGCAGACCTCCATCGAGTTCTCGTCGGACGACGGCCATCGGACGTCACTGCCGTCGTTGTGCTGCCACTGCGACCGGTCCTTCCCGTCGAACAGGGTGATGCGACTGTCCTTGGGATGGACGGAGATCAGGTCGAGATTGACGTGGCCGGTGTCGCCCGCGTCGTACCGGTAGGCGATGGTGTTGGCCCCGCGGCTGAGCGGCAGCGACTCGGTCTTGGTCGCCCAGCCGTCCCACTTCCCGGTGCTGGGCAGGACCGTCTGTTTCATCTTGCGGCCGTTGACGTAGAGGCTCACCGTCTTGTCCCCGACGAAGGGGTTCGGACCGTTGGCGTAGCGCAGCCCGACGTCGTACTTGCCCGCCCTGGCCGTGGTCACGTCGAACGTGGTGGTGGCGCCCTGCGTCCCGTAGCTGTCGACGAAGCCGCCGCCCGAGTGGCCCGCGTGCTCGGTGTCGACGCGCGCGCCGCCGGTCAGCGCGGCCTCCTCCGCCTCGTAACTCGTCTTCGGCTGCTCGTCACCGACCAGGGAGTTCAGCGTGTACCAGGCTTCGGTGCTCCACAGCGTCTCGCCGCCCTCGGCGCTGAACGGCCGCGGTGAGCGGATGTGCACCACACGGTTGGACTTGAGGCCGTCGATCGCGAGCGTGACCTTCTTGCCGTCCGCGGACACGGTGGCCGACTGGACCTTCAGCGTCTCCTCGTCGATCTTGGGGCCGCCGTAGTCGGGTGTCGGGGCGTAGTACCACTGCTCGACCTCGTACCGGTCGACCAGTTCGGCGACGGTCTCGGCGGAGAGCGGCTTGGTGTACTCCAGCTCGAAGCCGCCCGGCTTGGCGCGCATCGCCAGGATGTCGAAGGCGTCCTCGCCGTTCGGCGTCAACTTCTGCAGGCCGTACTGGAGTTTGCCCTCCTGGCCCCAGTTGCCGCCGGCGCCCAGTCCACCGGCGTAGATCGCGCCGTCCGGGCCCATGCTGATCCGGTTGACGCCGGCTTCCAGCCCCTGCGTCATCCGGAAGACCGCGCCCTGGTACTCGCCCTTGACCTTCTCCAGGTACCCGCGCTGGAGGCCGCCGTACGTGACGTCACCGAAGACCATCTGCCCGGCGTACGGTCCCTCCTTCAACAGCAGCGGTGTGCTGGGGGAGTTGGCGATCTCGTTCTGTGGCAGCCACAGCACCGGCTTGGTGACCGGCTTGGCGTCGAACGGGCCCGCCGGGTTGGTGTAGTGGTTGAAGAAGCGGTCCTGCTTGATGTGGACCAACTTCGAGGAGGGCAGCCAGCCACCCTGGTTGTCGGTCACGAAGATGTCGCCCTCGGGGCCCCAGCCGATGCCGTTGGGCGTACGCAGGCCACCGGCCACGTAACTGACCTCGCCCGTCTCCTTGTTGACCTTGATCGTCGAGCCGCGGTTCTTCGCGGGCTGCGGATCCGTCGTCGCGCCGCCCAGGTTGATCGCGACCGACAGGTTCAGATAGAAGAAGCCGTCCTGGTAGAGCAGCCCGAACGCGAACTCGTGGAAGTTCCCGCCGTACGGCCAGGTCGCGACCTTCCGATAGGTGTTGGTGACATCGTCCCCGTCGGTGTCCTGAAGCTCCGTCAGCTCATGCTTCTGCGACACGTACAGCGAACCGTCGACGTACTTGATCCCCTGCGGCTCCCGGAGCCCCTCGGCGATCTTCTTGGCCTTCACCTTCTCCGGCCCCGTGCTGCCCGTGACGTCGCTGAGGAGGTAGACCTCGCCCGTCACGTTGTCGGTGCCGCCCCAGGTGGTGACGGCCAGCCGGCCGTCGGGCAGCCAGTCCATCGCCGTGACCTGCGGCTCGAAGCCGCTCGGCCGCAGATCGGTGAGCGTGTAGCCGGGGTGCACGCTGTTCAGGGGCAGACCGTCGCCGGGGGAGTCCCTGACGCCCTCGCACTCCTTGCGGCCCGGCGCCGTCACGCGTACGACATCGGCGTCCGTGCTCAGCACGGAGTTGGGTACGACGGTGAAGCCCGAGGCGCCCGGCGGCTGCCAGGAGAGGGTGATGTTCTGGCCGCCGGTGCGGTCGAAGTGCTCGATACGCAGGGAGTGGTAACCGGCCGTCAGGGTGACCGTGCCGTCCTTGGGGTCCGCGCCGTGCAGACCGTCATGGTCGATGACGACCTGATCGTCGATCAGCAGCCGCGAGCCGTCGTCGCTGGTCAGCCGGAAGGCGTAGGAGCCGTCCTGCGGGACGTCGATGTTGCCGATGACCTGCGAGACGAAGTTGTCGCCGATCCCGCCGAAGTCATCGGTCGACGACCAGTCGATGGTGGGCATCAGCTTGTCGACGTTCGGGGTCTGCGCGGGCTTGAGGACGCAGATCTTCTCCAGCGGCACCTGCACGTCGTACACGCGCAGGGTCACCCCCGGCTCCTGCGGCGGCAGTTCACGGGTGACGGGATCGGCGGCGACGGGGTCGGCCGCGGCGGCCGGGGTCGACATGAGGCCGGTGGCGAGGAGCGAGACGGTGAGCAGGCTGAGCAGACATCTGCGCAGTTGGCGGCTCGGTCTTTGATCCATTCTTCCTCCTGGCACTTCGCGCACCGGGAAGAACACCCCTGTCCCTGGGCGGAGTTCACCGCCGGGGCTGGCCCTTCGATCCGGATGCGGAGGTCTGGCGACGGATGCGGACGCTGCGTTGTGGCGGGGCGCGCGTCGACGGATGACCTGTCATGTACGTCACCAGTCGACGCGTCGAACGAAAGACTAGAGACTTCTGTCGAGACCGTAAATACTTTGTCACGCCAAAGCGGAAAGTCCCTGAGGCGGGGTTCGTTGTACCGGTGCCGCCCGGTGGTCGGGTTGTCCTCAAGCGCCGGACGGGCTGGGTGGGTTGCGGTGGTGGCCGGGTGCCGCTCCGGGGTCATGGCCGGACGGCGTAAGTCACGCCGTCCGGACATATCCCTCCGGAGGGCCCGCACCCCGACCACGACCGGTCACGGCAACCACCCCCAGCCCGTCCGGCGCTTGAGGACAACGACCACCGGCCCGCAGGGACGGACCCGGCAACGAAACCGCAACCAGCAACCGCAACCCGGAGGGCCCCCGCGGCGACGCGCTACATCCCCGACCGGTACCGATGCCCCAGGCGCGCCGACAACGCTTCCGCGCCCTTCGTCGCCAGCCGCGCCAGCTCCTCCTCGCGGGACTCCGTCCAGCGGATCATCGGGACGGAGATCGAGAGCGCGGCCACGACCTGCCCCCGCCTGTCGCGGACCGGCGCCGCCACGCAGCTCACGTCCGAGTTGGACTCGCGGTTCTCCACCGCGACGCCGCGCTCCCTGATCCCGGCCAGCGCCGCCCGCAGCACCGCCGGGTCGGTGATGCTGTTGGCGGTCATGGCGGTCAACTCGCCCCCCGCGAGCCGGGCTTCGAGTTCGGGCTCCGGGAGTGACGCCAGCAGCATCTTGCCGACCGAGGTGCAGTGGGCGGGCAGTCGGCGGCCCGCCGCCGACACCATCCGGACCGTGTGGGTGGAGTCCACCTTCGCGATGTAGATGACGTCGAGGTCTTCGAGGATCGCGACGTGCACGGTCTCGTCGCAGGTCTCCGCGATGTCCCGCGCGACCAGCCCGCCCTCGGCGGCGAGGTCGAGCTGTTCCGCGTAACGGCTGCCGAGCTGGTAGGCCCGTACGCCGAGACGGTATCGGCCGGGCTGCTCGGGGATCGGCTCCAGGTACGACCGGGCGGCGAGGGTGGTGAGCAGTTCGTGCACGGTGGTACGCGGCAGTCCCAGCCGGCGGATGACATCGGGCGCGGAGAGCCTCCCGTCGCCCTCCAGGAACAGTTCGAGAATGTCGAACGCCCGCGTCACCGCGGGGACCAGTCGCCCCATCTCCGTCCACCCACCCCTTGTGTTCGGTACTCCGGCCATTGACCGGAATGACGAACAAAGGCTAGCGGCCGCACGCCCCATTGACACCCCTCGGCTACCTGTTTACGGTCACGCCAACATTTCGAACGCCTGACGAAATATCGAACAACCTCTAGGGGTACCGCAGTGCGCATCACGGGAATCAGCACCCATGTCGTCGGCACGCCCTGGCGTAATCTCACGTACGTCCTGGTCCACACCGACGAGGGGCTGACCGGCGTCGGCGAGACCCGGATGCTCGGGCGGACCGACGCGCTCGTGGGGTATCTGCGCGAGGCCGAGGCCAACCACATCGCCGGCTCCGATCCGTTCGCGGTCGAGGACCTGGTCCGGCGCATGAAGTACGGCGACTACGGGCGGGCCGGCGAGATCGTGATGTCGGGCATCGCCGTGGTGGAGATGGCCTGTTGGGACATCAAGGGCAAGGCGCTCGGCGTCCCGGTGTGGCAGTTGCTCGGCGGGAAGGTGACCGACCGGGTCAAGGCGTACGCGAACGGCTGGTACACCACGGAGCGCACTCCCGAGGCGTACCACCGGGCCGCCGGGGCGGTCGTGGCGCGCGGCTACCGTGCCCTGAAGATCGACCCGTTCGGCACGGGCCATTTCGAGCTGGACCGGGCCGGGACCGGCTACGCGGTGTCGCTGATCGAGGCCGTACGGGACGCGATCGGCCCCGACACCGAGCTGATGCTGGAGATGCACGGACGGTTCAGCCCGGCGACGGCGGTACGGCTGGCGCGTGAACTGGCCCCGTACGACCCGGCGTGGCTGGAGGAGCCCGTACCGCCGGAGAATCTGCGGGCGCTGAGCAAGGTCGCCGAGAAGGTGGACATCCCCGTCGCGACCGGTGAACGCATCCACGACCGCATCGAGTTCCGTGAGCTGTTCGCCTCGCAGGCCGCCGACATCATCCAGCCGGACGTCGGCCACATCGGCGGCATCCTGGAGACGCGGAAGCTCGCCGCCACCGCCGAGACGCACTACGTGCTGGTGGCACCGCACAATGTCGGCGGGTCCGTGCTGACGGCGGCCAGCCTCCAACTCGCCGCCTGCACGCCGAACTTCAAGATCCTGGAGCACTTCAACGACTTCGCCGACGCGGAGATCAAGAAGATCGTCACGGGCGCGCCCGAGGTCGACCCGGAGACGGGCTGCTTCGAGATCTCGCACGCGCCCGGACTCGGCGTCGAGTTCGACGCCGACGCGGCGGACGAATTCCCCCAGCAGCAGGCCCGGTTCGACCTCTGGGCCGAGGGCTGGGAGAAGCGCGACCCGAAGGCATCCCGATGAGCGGCTCCGGCCGGGTCGGTAGCCGCGCCGTCGTCGTCGACCGGCCAGGGGGCCACCGGCTCGTCGAGTCCGAGCCGCCCGTCCCCGGATCCGGTGAGGTGCTCGTGAAGGTCGCCGCCGCCGGGATCTGCATGAGCGACCGCGAGGTGTACGACGGCCGCCGCGACCAGGGTTACGTCCGCTACCCGGTCACCCCCGGCCACGAATGGTCCGGGACCGTCGAGGCCGTGGGCGGGGGAGTGGACCCGGCGCTCATCGGCAGGCGCACCGTCGCCGAGGGCTTCCGCACCTGCGGCACCTGCGAGCGGTGCCGTGCCGGCGACACCTCGCTCTGCACGAGTGGCTACGACGAGACGGGCTTCACCCGACCGGGCGCGTTCGCCGACCATGTCACCGTCCCCGCACGGCTGTTGCACCTCCTGGCCGACGGCGCCGACCTACGGGCCGCCGCGCTCCTGGAGCCGGCCGCCGTGGTCGCCGGAGCCGTACGGGCCGGATGCCCGGAGCCCGGCGAGCGGATCGCCGTCGTGGGCGCCGGAACGCTCGGACTGCTCGCCGTCCAGTTCCTCGCGGCCTACGCGCCGGGCGAGTTGACGGTTGTCGAGCCACGCGCCACCCGCGCCGCCCTGGCACCCGCCTTCGGCGCGCACGAGGTCATCGGCCCCACGGAGGCCGAGAGTCGGCGCGGCCGCTACGACCTCGTGGTCGAGACGGCGGGCGCCCCCACCACGGCGGCCTCGTCCTGCCTGCTGGCGCGACGCGGCGGACGGGTCGTACTCACCGGCATGTTCACGACCGGCGCGACCGGCATCGACCCCGTCCATCTGTCGCTGAGCCAGCTGACCGTACGCAGCGTCTTCGGCGCCCCGTCGGCCGCCTGGTCCTTCGCCGTCCGCGCCTTCACGGCGGGCCTGCTCGACCCCGGCCCGCTGATCACCCACGAGTTCCCGCTGGAGCGGTACGCCGAAGCCGTCGCGCTCGTCGGCGGCGGCGACCCCGGCACGGGGAAGGTGCTGCTACGCCCCTGACCCCGCCGGGAGGGCACGCCGCGACAGTGTCGTACCGCAAGACCCGAACATGGTTCGAGATATCGAACAGACGGCAACTCTCACGAACCGACAGGCAGCGACCGAAGGACATGTCCGTTGACCGACGCACCAGCCCCCGGCCCCCGCCGCCGCCCCGGTGAGCAGGCGCTCGCCGCGCTCGGCCTGGCCGCGCCCGACGACCACCCCGCCGACGCGTCCCCGCACACCTTCCCCGACGGCGGCGTCTGGCGCACCGAGATCCCCTCCGTCGAGGGCCCCGAAGCCCTCACCGAAGTCCTCAAGGAATCCACCCGCCTCGATGTGCCGATCCACCGGATCAGCCAGGGCAGCGGCGTCTGGATGCTCACCGACGACGAGATCACCGAGATGGCCGGCGCCTGCGCCGCGCGCGACATCGAGCTGTGCCTGTTCACCGGCCCGCGCGGCACCTGGGACATCGGCGCGGCCACGCGCACCGACTCCGGCGGCGCCGGTCTGCGCGCCCGTGGCCACGACGCCCTCGCCGGCTGCGTCGAAGACGCCCTGCGCGCAGCCGAGTTGGGCGTCAAATGCCTGCTCGTCGCCGACGAGGGAGTGCTCTGGACACTGCACCGGCTGCGTACGCGAGGCGTTCTGCCCGCCGACACCACCCTCAAGGTGTCCGCGCTCATCGGGCCGGTCAACCCCGCCTCGTACGCGGTCTATGAACGCCTGGGCGCCGACTCCCTCAACATTCCGTCCGATCTCGCCCTCGCCCACTTCACCGAGATCCGCCGCGCCAGCCGCGCCCCGATGGACCTCTACATCGAGGCGCCCGACGACCTCGGCGGCTACGTCCGGATGTACGAGACCGCCGAACTGATCCGGCGTGGCGCCCCCCTGTACCTCAAGTTCGGGCTCTCCAAGGCGCCCGGCATCTACCCGTACGGCGGCCATCTGCGCGACCTCACCCTGGCCACCGCCCGCGAACGCGTACGACGGGGCCGGCTCGTCCTCGACCTGCTCGCCCGGCACGGCGCCGACGGCGGTATGTCGCCGCTCGGCTCGCGCCTCCCCGGACCGCTCAACCGTTTCCCGCTTCCTTAAGGACAAGGACTGATGACCATGCGCACCAGCCGCGCCGCACTCACCGTCGTCGTCACCTCCCTCGCCCTCGCGCTGACCGCCTGCGGCCAGAGCAGCGAGGGCGGGAGCAAGGAGGAGAAGAAAGGCGGCAAGGGCTCCACCGTCGGCATCGCGATGCCGACCAAATCGTCCGAGCGCTGGATAGCCGACGGCCGCAACATGGTCGCCGAGTTCAAGAAGCTCGGCTACAAGACCGACCTCCAGTACGGCGAGGACGACGTCGACCAGCAGGTGTCCCAGATCGAGAACATGATCACGAAGGGGGTCGACGTCCTCGTCGTCGCCTCCATCGACGGCCGGGCGCTGGGCGACGTACTCGGCCAGGCCGCCGACCAGGGCATCAAGGTCATCGCCTACGACCGGCTCATCCTCGGCAGCCCGGACGTCGACTACTACGCCTCCTTCGACAACGAGAAGGTCGGCGTCCTCCAGGCGAACTACATCGTCGACAGACTCGGACTCAAGGACGGCGGCGACGACCAGGACCCGTTCACCGTCGAGCTGTTCGCCGGCTCGCCGGACGACAACAACACCCGCTACTTCTTCCAGGGCGCCTGGAAGACCCTCAAGCCGTACATCGACAAGAAGCAGCTCGTCGTCAGGAGCGGCCAGACACAGCTCGACCAGATCACCACGCTCCGCTGGGACGGCGGCACCGCGCAGCGGCGGATGGACGACCTGCTCACGAAGTCGTACGGCTCCGAGGACGTCGACGCCGTGCTCTCGCCCTACGACGGCATCTCCATCGGCATCCTGTCCGCCCTGAAGTCGGACGGCTACGGCACCTCGGCCAAGCCGTACCCGGTCGTCACCGGCCAGGACGCGGAGGTCGCCTCGGTCAAGTCGATCGTCGCCGGGCAGCAGACGCAGACCGTCTACAAGGACACCCGGGCGCTGGCCAAGCAGGCCGTGCAGATGGCCGACGCCGTACTGAACGACAAGAAGCCCGACGTCAACGACGAGAAGACGTACGACAACGAGAAGAAGGTCGTCCCCGCCTTCCTGCTGGACCCGGTCAGCGTCGACAAGGCCAACTACCAGACCGTTCTGGTCGACTCCGGGTACATCAAGGCGAGTGACCTGAAGTGACCGCACCCGTCCTGGAGATGCGCTCCATCGGCAAGACCTTCCCCGGGGTCAAGGCGCTCTCCGACGTCACCCTCAATGTCGCCCCGGGGGAGGTGCACGCCATCTGCGGCGAGAACGGCGCGGGCAAGTCCACGCTCATGAAAGTCCTCAGCGGGGTTCATCCGCACGGCAGTTACGACGGCGAGATCCTGTTCCAGGGCTCCCCGTGCGCCTTCAAGGACATCGGCGCCAGCGAGGCGCGCGGCATCGTGATCATCCATCAGGAACTCGCCCTCGTCCCGTACTTGTCGATCGCCGAGAACATCTTCCTCGGCAACGAGCACGCCAGGCACGGGATCATCAGCTGGCACGAGACGCTGAAGCACGCCGCCGCGCTGCTCAGGCGGGTCGGACTCGCCGAGCACCCGGGGACCCGCGTCGCCGACATCGGCGTGGGGAAGCAGCAGCTGGTGGAGATCGCGAAGGCCCTCGCCAAGGAGGTGAAGCTGCTCATCCTCGACGAGCCGACCGCCGCGCTCAACGACGGCGACAGCGCCCAACTTCTGCTCCTGATAAGGGAATTGCAGGCGCAGGGCATCACCTCGATCATCATCTCGCACAAGCTCAACGAGATCGCGGAGGTCGCCGACTCCGTCACCATCCTCCGCGACGGCCGCACCATCGAAACCCTCGACGTCGGGGCGGAGTCGACCACCGAGGACCGCATCATTCGGGGGATGGTGGGCCGCGACCTCGACCACCGCTTCCCCGAACGTACCCCGTACGACGGGGATCCCGGGGCGCGGCCCGCGCTGGAGATCCGCGACTGGACCGTGCACCACCCGATCGACCAGCAGCGCAAAGTGGTCGACAACGTCTCGATCCAGGTCCGCCGGGGCGAGATCGTCGGCATCGCCGGTCTGATGGGCGCGGGACGCACCGAACTCGCCATGAGCGTCTTCGGACGCAGCTACGGCCGCAACATCAGCGGCACCGTCCTCAAGGACGGCCGGGAGATCGTCACGAAGACCGTGCCCCAAGCCGTGGGCCACGGCATCGCGTACGTCACCGAGGACCGCAAGCAGTACGGGCTCAATCTCATCGACACCATCGGCCGCAACATCACCCTCAGCGCCCTGCCGAAGGTCGCGCGGCGCGGCATCGTGGACGAGCACGAGGAGACCCGGGTCGCCGAGTCGTACCGCAGGAGCATGAACATCAAGGCCCCGACGGTCTTCGAACAGGCCGGCCGGCTCTCGGGCGGCAACCAGCAGAAGGTCGTCCTCAGCAAGTGGATCTTCGCCGGCCCCGATGTTCTCCTGCTCGACGAGCCCACCCGGGGGATCGACGTCGGCGCCAAGTACGAGATCTACACCGTCATCGACCGGCTCGCCGCGGAAGGCAAGGCCGTCGTCTTCATCTCCTCCGAACTCCCCGAGCTGCTCGGGATGTGCGACCGCATCTACACGATGGCGGCCGGCCGGCTCACCGGTGAGATCCCGCGCGCGGACGCGACCCAGGAAGTGCTGATGCGCCACATGACCAGGAACACGAGGTAGCCGACATGGCTGACGACATGGCCCGCGACATGGGTCCGGCCACCACCGGCCTCGCCAAGTCCCCGGGCGGTGGGTCTCCGGGGGAGCCGCCCAGGCCCGCACGCCCGCGCGCCTCCGCCACGCGCGATCTGCTGCTGGACGCGGCGCGCCGCAACATGCGGCAGTACGGCATGCTCATCGCGCTCACGCTGATCGTCGTGCTCTTCCAGATATGGACCGACGGCGTACTCCTCAAGCCCAACAACGTCACCAACCTCGTCCTCCAGAACAGCTACATCCTCGTCCTGGGCATCGGCATGATGATCGTCATCATCGCCGGCCATATCGACCTGTCCGTCGGCTCCCTGGCCGCGTTCGTCTCCGCCGCGTGCGCCGTGATGATGGTCGAACACGACATCCCCTGGGTGCTCGCGCTCGTACTCGGCCTCGCCATCGGCGCGGTGGCCGGCGCCTGGCAGGGCTTCTGGATCGCGTACGTCGGCATCCCCTCGTTCATCGTCACCCTCGCCGGGATGCTGCTCTTCCGCGGCGGTACCCAGATCTTCCTCGGGTCTCGCTCGCTCGGTCCGTTCCCCGAGGGCTTCCAGAAGATCTCCACCGGCTACCTCCCGGAGTTCGGACCGACCACCAACTACCACAATCTGACACTCCTGTTGGGGCTGGCACTGCTGGCCTTCGCCCTGCTCCAGGAGGTCCGGGACCGCCGCCGTCAGAAGGAGTACGACCTGGAGGTCCTGCCCCGCAACCTCTTCCTCACCAAATGCGTGGCACTCGCCGCGGCGGTCCTCGCCTTCACCATGACACTCGCCAGCTACCGGGGTGTCCCGGTCGTCCTGCTCCTGCTCGCCGCGCTGCTCATCGGCTTCGGCTACGTCATGCGCAACGCCGTCGTCGGCCGCCACGTGTACGCACTGGGCGGCAACCGCGCGGCGGCGAAACTCTCCGGCGTCAAGGACCGGCGCGTCACCTTCCTGGTCTTCGTCAACATGGGCGTGCTGGCCGCGCTGGCCGGGATCGTCTACGCGGCGCGCCTCAACGCCGGTGTCCCGCAGGCGGGCGTCAACTTCGAACTGGAGGCCATCGCGGCGGCGTTCATCGGCGGCGCGTCGATGAGCGGCGGCGTCGGCACGGTGTTCGGCGCCATCATCGGCGGTCTCGTCCTCGGTGTCCTCAACAACGGCATGTCGCTGGTCGGCATCGGCACGGACTACCAGCAGGTCATCAAGGGGCTGGTGCTGCTGGCCGCCGTGGGCTTCGACGTCTGGAACAAACGAAGGGTGGGCGCCTGACGGCCTGTCAGTCGGCCGGACCGAGCGGAATCCTTATCGAAGAGGCGCCCTGGAGGTCGAGCCAGGCGGTGTCCGGGCCCCGGACCAGCCGGAGCACCACCCGTGCGCAGTCCGGGCACCGGGCCACCAGTCCCGGTGCCCGGTCGTAGACACGCAGCCGGGCCATCGGACCCGTGGCGCCGCAGCCGGCGCACCGGCCGACGGCGGCCGTCAGGTCGACCGCGAAGATCTCGGAGAGCGGGCCGCCGAGGGCGTTGCCGTCCTCGTACGCCTCGCTCCGCTCGTACGCCTCGTCAGAGCTTGCGTCGATGTTCATCTCATCCTCCACTGGGGCCGAAGCGTTCCGTCCTGATGCGGTCGGGGGAGTGGCCGAGGCCCGTCAGCAGCGACGCGGCGCTCTCCACGAAGCCGGTCGGCCCGCACACGTAACACGTGGGCCGCAGCTCCGCCGACCAGGCCGGGCCGATCAGGTCGTCCACCGTCAACCGGCCCACCGGCCTCGGGTGTTCGGGCGGCGCGCTGCGCGTGTAGAGATACGAGGTGTCCAGTCCGGGCACGCCCCGACGCAGTTCCGGCACATACAACTGATCGTCCGGCTCGCGTACGGAGTAGAGCAGCCGGAACGGCGCCCGCCCGCCCACGGCCCCACGCGTCCGCACCATCGACATCAGCGGCACCAGCCCGGAGCCACCGGCCACCAGCAGTACCGGCTCGCTCTGCTCCGGCCGCCAGACGAACCACCCGCCGACCGGACCACGCAACTCCACCCGGTCGCCGGGCTCCAGACCGTCCATCAGATATGGCGAGACCTCACCGTCCGGCACTCGCTGGACCGTCAGCTCGATCCGGTCGCCGTCCGGCGCGGACGCCAGCGAGTAGCTGCGCTGTGTGCTGTACCCGTCCTCCGCCGTCAGCCGTACGTCGACGTGCTGGCCCGCGAGATGCCCCGGCCAGCCGGGCACGTCGAACACCAGCGTCCGGGCCGTCCGCGACTCGGTACGCCGGTCGACCAGCTCCGCCACCAGCCAGCGAAGCCGCCCGGGGGCGGCTAGTCGCCCTGGTACCGCTGCTCGCGCCACGGGTCACCGTAGGAGTGATAGCCGAGGCCCTCCCAGAACCCCGGCTCGTCGTCGAGCAGCAGATCGATCCCGCGCACCCACTTCGCGGACTTCCACAGATACAGGTGCGGCACCAGCAGCCTCGCGGGACCGCCGTGCTCCGGGGACAGCTCCTCACCGTCGTAGCGGTGGGCGATCCACGCCTTGCCGTCGAGCAGGTCCTCCAGCGGGAGGTTGGTCGTGTAGCCGCCGTAGGAGTGGACCAGGGCGAACTCGGCCGCCGACTCGACGTCCGCCATCAGGAGGTCGAGCGAGACACCCTCCCAGTGCGTGCCGAACTTCGACCACTTCGTCACACAGTGCAGATCGACCGTGGGCGTCTCACCGGGCATCGCCATCAGCCGCGCCCAGTCCCAGGTGTGCCTGGTGCCCGTCTCGGTGGTGAGGGTGAACTCCCACTCCTCGTGTGTCACGCGCGGTGTGGGACCGGCGGAGAGGACGGGGAAATCATGGACCTCGTACTGTCCGGGCGGCAGTTCCCGGCCGGGTGCGGGCCTTCGGCCGTGGAATCCGCGCGAGATGATCGCCATGGCGGACTTCCTTCCTCCGCCCGGACGGTCGGGAGCGCGGTCCGGACAGCCTCAGACCAGCGTAGGCGCGCGGGCCCGTGGCGGCGACGCGAGACCGGCCGGGGGCCGGCGCCAGGTCTGCGCCGGGCTCCCGCGCCAAGGGCCCGCGGATCCCGCGCCGGGTTCCCGCGCCGCCCGGAACCGTCCGTCCGGCTACTCGAACCGCGCGGGGTCGCCCGCCCCCCTGCGTACGATCTCCGGCTCACCGCCGGAGAAGTCGATGACGGTGGTCGGCTCGGTACCGCAGTCGCCCGAGTCGACCACGACGTCCAGCACATGGTCGAGCCGTTCCTTGATCTCCCAGCCCTGCGTCATCGGCTCGCCGTCGTCGGGCAGCAGCAGCGTGCTGGAGAGCAGCGGCTCCCCCAGCTCCGCGAGCAGGGCCTGGGCGACGACATGGTCCGGGATCCGTACTCCGACGGTCTTCTTCTTCGGGTGCAGCAGCTGACGCGGCACCTCCTTGGTCGCCGGCAGGATGAAGGTGTAACTGCCGGGCGTCGCCGCCTTGATGGCGCGGAACACGTCGTTGTCGATCTGCACGAACTGACCGAGCTGCGAGAAGTTCTGGCAGACGAGCGTGAAGTGGTGACGGTCGTCGAGGTTCCGGATGGACCGGATCCGGCTGATGCCGTCCCGACTGCCCAACTGGCAGCCCAACGCGTAACAGGAGTCCGTGGGGTACGCGATGAGCGCGCCGGACCGGATGCTCTCGGCCACGCTGGTGATGGTGCGCCGCTGGGGATTCTCGGGATGTACGTCGAAATACTTGGCCATTGGCCGAGCTTAGGGCCTGTCCGGCGGCCCGGCCCGCATCGGGAGTGGGTCGTTCCGGAGGTTGGCGCGAGCTGCCGTCGGTGGCCGGTTGCCGACGGCGACCACCGGCCGCCGACGGTGGCGTTCGACGGCCCCCGGGCGGGAGAATCCCCCGGTGAAGATCACCGCACGGGAGCTGAACCGCTCCACCCTCGCCCGCCAGCTCCTCCTGCGCCGGGAACCGCTCGGCGTCGCCGCCGCGGTCCGCCGCGTCGTCGCCCTCCAGGCCCAGCACGCGGCCTCGCCGTACGTCGCGCTGTGGAACAGGACGACCGACTTCGATCCGGCCGCTCTCGACGCCGCCTTCACCGGCTACGAGGTGGTGAAGGCGACGCTGATGCGGATCACGCTGCACGCCGTGCACGCCGACGACCACCGGACGTTCCGGGAGGCGGTGGAGCCGACGTTGCGCGGCGGCAGGCTCGACAGCCGCTTCACGGCGACGGGACTCACCCTCGACGACGCCGATGTGCTCGTGCCCGCGCTGCTGGGCCACGCGGACCGGCCGCGGACCGCCGCCGAGCTGGAGGTGTGGCTGGCGGAGCGGCTCGGCGCCCCGCCCGGTCCCGGGGCGTGGCGCGGGCTGCGGGGATACGCGCCGCTGTTGCACGTACCCACCGGGACACCGTGGTCGTTCGGCTCCCGGCCGTCGTACGTCGCGGCCGGTCCGTGGTCGGGGCTCCGGGACCAGGAGGCGTCTGCGGCGGCGCTGGCGAGGCTGGTAGCGCGCTATCTGGAGGGGTTCGGCCCGGCGTCGGTGGCGGACATGGCGCAGTTCGGCCTGGTCCGGCGGGGGCGCGTCAGAGAGGCCCTGAAGGCCCTGGCGGGCGGTCTCGACGTGCTGGAGGGGCCGGACGGTGTGGAGCTGTACGACGTGCCGGGCGCGTCGCGCCCGGACGGCGACACGCCGGCGCCGCCCCGGCTGATGGCGATGTGGGACAGCACGCTGCTGGCCTACTCCGACCGGAGCCGGCTCCTGCCACCGGACTACCGCAGGCTCGTCATCCGGATCAACGGCGATGTGCTGCCGACCCTCCTGGTCGACGGGTACGTGGCCGGGGTCTGGCGCCCGGTCGCCGAGGGGATCGAGGCGCGGGCCTTCCATCCGCTGCCGGAGGAGACCTGGGCGGGCCTCGCGGCGGAGGCCCGGTCGCTGACGGCGTTGCTCGCCGGGCGGGAGCCGGGGGTCTACAGCCGTTACGGCCACTGGTGGGACAAGCTGCCGCCGAGCGCGGAGGTCCGGGTACTGCCGGGGAAGTGACGGATCACCGTTCTCCCCTCTCCTGTTCTCCCAGTCTCCGTTCTCCAAAGAATTGGTATGGACCTTTCCTTCGAGGGGTCCCTGCCCGTAGCCTCTGCGCGGCGGTGTCCGCGTAACTGCACTCTCCTGGAAGGCAGTTGTGGATGAGCGCTGTCCCGTGAACGTCCCCACACCGTTCAGGAGTGAAGCAGTGTTGAGAAGAGGCACCACGGCCGTCATGGCCGCCCTGCTGCTGGTCTGCGGACTGCTCGTCGCCGCGCTGCCCGCAGCCGCGGTCGACGGGGCGCGAGGCGCGCACCACAAGCCGCGTTTCGTCGTCAGCGAGACCCAGTTCGAGCGGATGTTCCCGGACCGGGATCCGTTCTTCACGTACGACGGCCTCATCGAGGCCACCGAGGCGTACCCCGCCTTCGCGAAGACCGGCAGCCGTACGACCCGCAAGCAGGAGGCGGCGGCCTTCCTCGCCAACATCAGCCATGAGACCGGCGGGCTGTTCTACGTGGTGTCGCAGAACCCCGACATGTACCCGATCTTCTGCGACGACACCCAGCCCTACGGCTGCCCGGCCGGGCGGGACGCGTACTACGGGCGCGGCGCGATCATGCTGAGCTGGAACTTCAACTACAAGGCGGCCGGCGACGCACTGGGCCTCGACCTCCTCAACAACCCGTGGCTCGTCGAGACCGATCCGGCCGTGGCCTGGATGACGGCCCTCTGGTACTGGAACACCCAGTCCGGGCCGGGCACGATGACCGGGCACGACGCGATCGTGAACAAGAAGGGCTTCGGGCAGACCATCTGGAGCCTGAACGGATCCGCCGAGTGCAACGGCGGCAACCCCGCGCAGATGGAACACCGGGTCGAGCTGTACAAGCAGTTCACGCGTGTGCTGCGCACCGCGCCGGGCCGCGATCTGACCTGCTGAGCGGCTGTTGTCACAGTGCCCGGCCCGGCGGATAGC
>NZ_JBHUZM010000145.1:0-18641 GCF_042667665.1 Streptomyces sp. NPDC057307
CCCGTACGGGTGACCGCCCTTCTCCGTTGCCGCGAGGGGTTCCTTGCTCTTCGGCCGGCTGCGAGTATGGTGATCATCGCCGTGCCTTCCGTACGACCGGTGACGATCCGTACGGAGCGGGGGCCTTGACGAACCGCACGGAGCGCGCAATTCTCAGGACGCGTCGCGATATCGATCCGAATCCGAGGCATGGATCGGCGACGAAGAGGGCAGGATCGATGTGCGCCTACGGCGTGGGTCGACACGCAGTTGAGACAAGGTGTTGAGAACAACGAGGGTCTCGCAAAACCCGGCCTGGACATCAGTGTGCCAAGTGGCTACACTGACCCTTTGCGCTGCCTGTTAGCTGCTCCCTGCCCGTCACCAGGGGCACCCCCATGCATGACATCGTCGGCTGACCTGCCCTTTCGGGGCCTGTCATCCGGTGTGTCCAGCTCGGGACCGGTACGCGCGTAGTGAGTCCGAGCCCTCGGAAGGACCCCCTCTTGGCCGCCTCGCGCAACGCCTCGACCACGAATACGAACAACGGCGCCAGCACCGCCCCGCTGCGCATTTCCTTTGCAAAGATCAAGGAGCCCCTCGAGGTTCCGAACCTTCTCGCGCTGCAGACCGAGAGCTTCGACTGGCTGCTCGGCAATGCCATCTGGAAGGCGCGTGTCGAGGCAGCTCTTGAGAGCGGCCAGGACGTCCCCAGGAAGTCGGGGCTGGAGGAGATCTTCGAGGAGATCTCTCCGATCGAGGACTTCTCCGGGTCGATGTCGCTGACTTTCCGCGACCACCGCTTCGAGCCGCCCAAGAACTCGATCGACGAGTGCAAGGAGCGCGACTTCACGTACGCGGCCCCGCTCTTCGTCACCGCCGAGTTCACCAACAACGAGACCGGCGAGATCAAGTCCCAGACCGTCTTCATGGGCGACTTCCCGCTCATGACGGACAAGGGCACCTTCGTCATCAACGGCACCGAGCGTGTCGTGGTGACCCAGCTGGTGCGCTCGCCGGGTGTCTACTTCGATTCCTCGATCGACAAGACGTCCGACAAGGACATCTTCTCTTCCAAGATCATCCCGTCCCGGGGTGCCTGGCTGGAGATGGAGATCGACAAGCGCGACATGGTCGGTGTCCGTATCGACCGCAAGCGCAAGCAGTCCGTCACCGTCCTGCTCAAGGCTCTCGGTTGGACGACCGAGCAGATCCTGGAGGAGTTCGGCGAGTACGAGTCCATGCGCGCCACCCTGGAGAAGGACCACACCCAGGGCCAGGACGACGCGCTGCTCGACATCTACCGCAAGCTGCGTCCGGGCGAGCCCCCGACCCGCGAGGCGGCCCAGACGCTGCTCGAGAACCTCTACTTCAACCCCAAGCGCTACGACCTCGCGAAGGTCGGCCGCTACAAGGTGAACAAGAAGCTCGGCGCCGCGGAGCCGCTGGACGCCGGTGTGCTCACCACCGACGACATCATCGCCACGATCAAGTACCTGGTGAAGCTGCACGCCGGTGAGACCGAGACGGTCGGCGAGAGCGGCACCCAGATCCTCGTCGAGACCGACGACATCGACCACTTCGGCAACCGCCGTCTGCGCAACGTGGGCGAGCTCATCCAGAACCAGGTCCGTACGGGTCTGGCGAGGATGGAGCGCGTCGTGCGTGAGCGCATGACGACTCAGGACGTCGAGGCGATCACGCCGCAGACCCTGATCAACATCCGGCCGGTCGTCGCCTCCATCAAGGAGTTCTTCGGCACCAGCCAGCTGTCGCAGTTCATGGACCAGAACAACCCGCTGTCGGGTCTGACCCACAAGCGCCGTCTGAACGCGCTGGGCCCCGGCGGTCTGTCCCGTGAGCGCGCCGGCTTCGAGGTCCGCGACGTGCACCCGTCGCACTACGGCCGCATGTGTCCGATCGAGACCCCCGAAGGCCCGAACATCGGCCTGATCGGCTCGCTCGCGTCGTACGGCCGGGTCAACGCGTTCGGGTTCGTCGAGACCCCGTACCGCAAGGTCGTCGGCGGTGTCGTCACCGACGACGTCGACTACCTGACCGCCGACGAGGAGGACCGGTTCGTCATCGCGCAGGCCAACGCGACGCTGTCCGAGGAGATGCGGTTCACCGAGCCGCGCGTCCTCGTCCGCCGTCGTGGCGGCGAGGTCGACTACATCCCCGGTGACGACGTCGACTACATGGACGTCTCGCCGCGCCAGATGGTGTCGGTCGCGACCGCGATGATCCCGTTCCTGGAACACGACGACGCCAACCGCGCCCTCATGGGCGCGAACATGATGCGCCAGGCCGTGCCGCTCATCACGTCGGAGGCGCCGCTCGTCGGCACCGGCATGGAGTACCGCTGCGCGGTCGACGCCGGTGACGTCATCAAGGCGGAGAAGGAGGGTGTGGTCCAGGAGGTATCCGCGGACTACATCACCATCGCCAACGACGACGGCACGTACACCACGTACCGCATCGCCAAGTTCTCCCGCTCCAACCAGGGCACCTCGGTCAACCAGAAGGTCATCGTCTCCGAGGGTGACCGGGTCGTCGAGAGCCAGGTGCTCGCCGACGGTCCCGCCACCGAGCAGGGCGAGATGGCGCTCGGCAAGAACCTCCTCGTGGCGTTCATGCCGTGGGAGGGCCACAACTACGAAGACGCGATCATCCTCAGCCAGCGGCTGGTGCAGGACGACGTCCTCTCCTCGATCCACATCGAGGAGCACGAGGTCGACGCCCGTGACACCAAGCTCGGCCCGGAGGAGATCACCCGGGACATCCCGAACGTCTCCGAAGAGGTCCTCGCGGACCTCGACGAGCGCGGCATCATCCGTATCGGTGCCGAGGTCACGGCCGGAGACATCCTCGTCGGCAAGGTCACGCCCAAGGGTGAGACCGAGCTGACGCCGGAGGAGCGCCTGCTCCGCGCGATCTTCGGTGAGAAGGCCCGTGAAGTCCGCGACACCTCGCTGAAGGTGCCGCACGGCGAGACCGGCAAGATCATCGGTGTCCGCGTCTTCGACCGCGAGGAGGGCGACGAGCTGCCTCCGGGCGTGAACCAGCTGGTCCGCGTCTACGTCGCCCAGAAGCGCAAGATCACCGACGGCGACAAGCTCGCCGGCCGGCACGGCAACAAGGGCGTCATCTCCAAGATCCTCCCGATCGAGGACATGCCGTTCCTTGAGGACGGCACCCCGGTCGACATCATCCTCAACCCGCTCGGCGTCCCGTCCCGAATGAACCCGGGACAGGTCCTCGAGATCCACCTCGGCTGGCTCGCCAGCCAGGGCTGGAAGGTCGAGGGCAGCGAGGACTGGATGGAGCGGCTGAAGGTCATCGGCGCCGACGAGGTCGCCGCCGGTACCAACGTCGCCACGCCCGTCTTCGACGGCGCGCGCGAGGACGAGATCTCCGGCCTCTTCGAGGCCACGATCCCGAACCGCGACGGCGAGCGGATGGTCAAGGCCAGCGGCAAGGCCAGCCTGTTCGACGGCCGCTCCGGCGAGCCGTTCCCCGAGCCGGTGTCCATCGGCTACATGTACATCCTCAAGCTCCACCACCTGGTCGACGACAAGCTCCACGCGCGTTCGACCGGTCCGTACTCGATGATCACCCAGCAGCCGCTGGGTGGTAAGGCCCAGTTCGGCGGCCAGCGCTTCGGTGAGATGGAGGTGTGGGCGCTGGAGGCATACGGCGCCGCGTACGCCCTCCAGGAGCTGCTGACCATCAAGTCCGACGACGTGACCGGCCGCGTGAAGGTCTACGAGGCCATCGTCAAGGGCGAGAACATCCCCGAGCCCGGCATTCCCGAGTCCTTCAAGGTGCTCATCAAGGAAATGCAGTCGCTCTGCCTCAACGTGGAGGTGCTGTCCTCGGACGGCATGTCCATCGAGATGCGCGACACGGACGAGGACGTCTTCCGTGCGGCGGAGGAGCTCGGTATCGACCTGTCCCGGCGGGAGCCGAGCAGCGTCGAAGAGGTCTGACGGGTTCGCCGGCCGGATCACCGATCCGGCCGGGCTCTCCCCGGACCCTCCCCCCGCGCCCTGCCGGGCGCGGGCGGGACCCCCTCAGACCATTTGCTGAAGTGCCCCATCTACTCGCTCACGCGAGGGGCTCGAACCCCCGAAAGAGGGATTGACGACAAGTGCTCGACGTCAACTTCTTCGACGAGCTGCGGATCGGCCTTGCCACCGCGGACGACATCCGGACCTGGTCCCACGGCGAAGTGAAGAAGCCGGAGACCATCAACTACCGCACGCTCAAGCCCGAGAAGGACGGACTTTTCTGCGAGAAGATCTTCGGTCCGACCCGGGACTGGGAGTGCTACTGCGGCAAGTACAAGCGTGTCCGCTTCAAGGGCATCATCTGTGAGCGCTGTGGCGTCGAAGTCACGCGCGCCAAGGTGCGCCGTGAGCGGATGGGCCACATCGAGCTTGCCGCTCCCGTCACCCACATCTGGTACTTCAAGGGCGTTCCGTCCCGGCTGGGGTATCTGCTCGACCTCGCGCCGAAGGACCTCGAGAAGGTCATCTACTTCGCCGCGTACATGATCACGTTCGTGGACGAGGAGCGCCGTACGCGCGACCTGCCCTCGCTGGAGGCGCATGTCTCCGTCGAGCGTCAGCAGGTCGAGAACCGTCGCGACTCCGACCTCGAGGCCCGCGCCAAGAAGCTCGAGACCGACCTGGCCGAGCTGGAGGCCGAGGGCGCCAAGGCCGACGTGCGCCGCAAGGTGCGCGAAGGTGCCGAGCGTGAGATGAAGCAGCTGCGCGACCGTGCGCAGCGCGAGATCGACCGGCTCGACGAGGTGTGGAGCCGCTTCAAGAACCTCAAGGTCCAGGACCTGGAGGGCGACGAGCTGCTCTACCGCGAGCTGCGTGACCGCTTCGGCACGTACTTCGACGGTTCCATGGGTGCCGCCGCTCTGCAGAAGCGCCTGGAGTCCTTCGACCTGAACGAAGAGGCCGAGCGGCTCCGCGAGATCATCCGTACCGGCAAGGGCCAGAAGAAGACCCGCGCGCTCAAGCGCCTCAAGGTCGTCTCCGCGTTCCTGCAGACCAGCAACAGCCCCAAGGGCATGGTGCTGGACTGCGTGCCGGTGATCCCGCCGGACCTGCGTCCGATGGTGCAGCTGGACGGTGGCCGCTTCGCGACCTCCGACCTGAACGACCTGTACCGCCGCGTGATCAACCGCAACAACCGCCTCAAGCGTCTCCTTGACCTCGGTGCCCCCGAGATCATCGTGAACAACGAGAAGCGGATGCTGCAGGAGGCCGTCGACGCGCTGTTCGACAACGGCCGCCGCGGTCGCCCGGTCACCGGTCCCGGCAACCGGCCCCTGAAGTCCCTCAGCGACATGCTGAAGGGCAAGCAGGGCCGTTTCCGCCAGAACCTGCTCGGCAAGCGAGTCGACTACTCGGCCCGTTCCGTGATCGTCGTCGGACCGCAGCTCAAGCTGCACCAGTGCGGTCTGCCGAAGGCCATGGCGCTGGAGCTGTTCAAGCCGTTCGTGATGAAGCGCCTGGTGGACCTGAACCACGCGCAGAACATCAAGTCGGCCAAGCGCATGGTCGAGCGTGGCCGCACCGTCGTGTACGACGTCCTCGAAGAGGTCATCGCCGAACACCCGGTGCTGCTGAACCGTGCCCCGACCCTGCACCGCCTCGGCATCCAGGCCTTCGAGCCCCAGCTGGTCGAGGGCAAGGCCATCCAGATCCACCCGCTCGTCTGCACCGCGTTCAACGCGGACTTCGACGGTGACCAGATGGCCGTCCACCTGCCGCTCTCCGCGGAGGCGCAGGCCGAGGCCCGCATCCTGATGCTGTCCTCGAACAACATCCTCAAGCCGGCCGACGGCCGTCCCGTCACCATGCCCACCCAGGACATGGTGCTCGGCCTCTTCTTCCTCACCACGGACGAGGAGGAGCGCGAGGTCATCGGCGAGGGCAGGTCCTTCGGTTCGGCCGCCGAGGCCACGATGGCGTTCGACAACCGCGAGCTCTCGCTCCAGGCGAAGGTCGACATCCGCTTCCCGGTGGGCACCATCCCGCCGCGCGGCTGGACCCCGCCGGTCGGCGAGGACGGCGAGACGAACGCCGAATGGCAGCAGGGCGACCCGTTCCGGCTGCGTACGACCCTGGGCCGCGCGCTCTTCAACGAGCTGCTGCCCGAGGACTACCCGTTCGTCGACTACTCGGTGGGCAAGAAGCAGCTCTCCGAGATCGTCAACGACCTGGCCGAGCGCTACCCCAAGGTCATCGTGGCGGCGACGCTCGACAACCTGAAGGCGGCGGGCTTCTTCTGGGCCACCCGCTCCGGCGTCACCGTGGCCATCTCCGACATCGTCGTTCCCGAGGCGAAGAAGGCGATCGTCCAGGGGTACGAGGCGCTGGACGAGAGGGTCCAGAAGCAGTACGAGCGCGGTCTGATCACCAAGGAAGAGCGCACGCAGGAGCTCATCGCGATCTGGACCAAGGCGACCAACGAGGTCGCCGAGGCGATGAACGCGAACTTCCCGAAGACCAACCCGGTCTCCATGATGGTGAACTCGGGCGCCCGCGGAAACATGATGCAGATGCGTCAGATCGCCGGTATGCGTGGTCTGGTGTCCAACGCCAAGAACGAGACGATTCCCCGTCCCATCAAGGCGTCGTTCCGTGAGGGTCTGTCCGTGCTGGAGTACTTCATCTCCACGCACGGTGCCCGTAAGGGTCTGGCCGACACCGCCCTGCGTACCGCCGACTCGGGTTACCTCACCCGTCGTCTGGTGGACGTCTCGCAGGACGTCATCATCCGCGAGGAGGACTGCGGCACCGACCGCGGCCTCAAGCTGCGGATCGCCGAGCGCGGCGCCGACGGTGTCCTGCGCAAGGCGGAGGACGTCGAGACGTCCGTGTACGCGCGGATGCTCGCCGAGGACGTCGTCGTGGACGGCAAGGTCATCGCACCGGCCAACGTCGACCTGGGCGATGTCCTGATCGACGCGGTCGTGGCGGCCGGCGTGGAGGAGGTCAAGACCCGCTCGGTCCTGACCTGTGAGTCCGCGGTCGGTACCTGTGCCTTCTGCTACGGCCGTTCGCTGGCCACCGGCAAGCTGGTCGACATCGGTGAGGCGGTCGGCATCATCGCCGCCCAGTCCATCGGTGAGCCCGGCACCCAGCTGACGATGCGTACCTTCCACACCGGTGGTGTGGCGGGCGACGACATCACGCAGGGTCTGCCGCGTGTCGTCGAGCTCTTCGAGGCCCGTACGCCCAAGGGCGTCGCGCCGATCTCCGAGGCCGCGGGCTCCGTCCGCATCGAGGAGACCGAGAAGACGAAGAAGCTCGTCGTCACCCCGGACGACGGAAGCGAGGAGACGCCGTTCCCGATCTCCAAGCGCGCCCGTCTGCTCGTGGGCGACGGTGACCGTGTCGAGGTGGGCCAGAAGCTCACCGTGGGTGCCACCAACCCGCACGACGTGCTGCGGATCCTCGGTCAGCGCGCGGTCCAGGTCCACCTGGTCGGCGAAGTCCAGAGGGTCTACAACAGCCAGGGCGTGTCGATCCACGACAAGCACATCGAGATCATCATCCGGCAGATGCTGCGCCGCGTGACGATCATCGAGTCCGGCGACGCGGAACTGCTGCCGGGCGAGCTCGTCGAGCGCTCGAAGTTCGAGACCGAGAACCGTCGTGTGGTCACGGAAGGCGGCCACCCGGCCTCCGGCCGTCCGCAGCTGATGGGTATCACCAAGGCGTCGCTGGCCACCGAGTCGTGGCTGTCGGCGGCGTCCTTCCAGGAGACGACCAGGGTCCTGACCGACGCGGCGATCAACGCCAAGTCGGACTCCCTGATCGGCCTCAAGGAGAACGTCATCATCGGAAAGCTCATCCCGGCGGGTACGGGTCTCTCCCGCTACCGCAACATCCGGGTGGAGCCGACCGAGGAGGCCAAGGCCGCGATGTACTCGGCCGTCGGCTACGACGACATCGACTACTCACCGTTCGGCACGGGCTCCGGCCAGGCCGTTCCGCTGGAGGACTACGACTACGGTCCGTACAACCAGTAAGTAGCGCTACGAAGGGCGGTCACCCGGTCACCGGGTGGCCGCCCTTCGGCGTTTCACTGCCGGTCGCCCGTGTGGCGGTTGAGTGCGTGCAACCGGGCGCGACTGTCCGGGTGCGAGGCGAGCAGACGTGCGAGCAGAGCGGCTCCACCGGTTTCCTTGCCTGCCGGCTCTTCTGCCAACGGCCCGCTGAACAGAGCCGTGAGCTGCGATGTGAGACCCAGCCCACTCGCGTATCTGTCCGCACGTAGTTCGGAGCTGCGAGCGACGGCCGAGATCAGGAACGGTCCGGTCACGAACAGCAGAACCAGGCCGTTGGTGAGGACGACTGAGACGAAGGCTGCGGCGGCCAGCGTCAGCACGATCGCTTCCCCTACGATCGGTGACCGTCTGCGGGCCATGAGAATGCCCATGAGAAGCAGACGCCAAGCCAGTCGCCCGGGCAACGAATACCAGTACGTCATCAGGGTCGACCATGCGTGGCCGCCCACATGGTGGCCGAGTTCATGAGCCAGGACCGCCGCGAGTTGTCCGTCCGGCAGTCGTTCCACGGCGTGGCGTGTAACGCTCACGATGTGTCCCCCGGGCGCCGCAGCGTTGATGTCCGCGCTCTCCTCGATCCACAGTGTGTAGCCCGCGGCATCGACGCCGGCCCGCGCGGTCACCTCGCGCCATATCGGCCGCAACTTTGCCAGTTCATCGGGGGTGGGGTGATGCAGGCCGAAGATCAGCCGCGCCAGCAGGTTCTCGACCGGACGCAAGAAGGCGAGAGCGCCGCTCGCGCTCCACAGTCCGACCCACATCCAGGGTGACAGCGAGGTCAGCTCCGCCAGGACGAGGGACAGGCCGGTCACGATCACCAGACTGAGAAGCACATTGGGTATGTGCAGGGCGAGGTGTCCGATCGTGGTCACGTCGATGCCACGGTGGCGGGCGGTGATGTGGACGCGGCCCTCGTGGAGTCCCAGTGTGTCCGGATTGCCATCGTGGGCTGCCCTCGGGCCTGTACCGCGTTCGGGGTACGGGCGATCCGCCGGGTACCGCGGCTCCGAGGCGGTCATGACTCACTCCTCTCGGTGCCCGTTCCGAGCTCCGGCGAGGAGTCGGACCGTGCCTCGGCCTCGGGATACGGGGCCGGGGAAGAACTGGTCAGCACCCGGTTGATGGTCTCGACCACGAAGTTCTTCGGTGTCTCCAACTGGTGACTCTCCAGACCGTGATCCGAAAGAATCTTGTCCACCAGGTGGAGCTGGTTCGCGATCAGTTCGTTCTGTTCCGTGTGCAGGTGTTCAACGACCATGCGGGTGTCCTCCGGGTGCTGGACCAGATGGATCACCAGCGCGGCGAAGCCGCCCTTCGCCAAGTGGTGTTCGTAGAAGGCGATCTTCTCTGCGGCGATCCTCCGCTCGTACTCCTGTGCTTCGAGGTCCCGGCGCAGCCTGTCCATCCTGACCCGGTGTTCGGGCGGTGCCGCGACGGCTTCGTGCCGTGCGATGCGCAGCCGCTCGCTCTGCGACCGCTCGCCCTGGTCCGTGCGCAGGCGTACGGTGCAGCTCACCCGTAATCCTTCGTCTTCGGCCAGCGGCGGGGCTGCGTGCACGGACCGCTGGACCGCCTCCTCGGCGTCCTGGACCGCGTCGATCGGATACCGGCGGCTTGCCTGTCGCAGGAGTTGACTCACCCGGGGGCCAAGCAGGGCGGGTACGTCGCGGAGCCCGCAGTTGATCACTTTGTCCGGCTCGAGAACCTGCCAGGTAAGGTCGGCGACAGCCTCGAACTGGAACGCGTCCACCGCGCTGGGCAGCGAGAGCGGGAGGCTGAAGTGGTGCAGCGCCATGTCCACTTCGTACAGAGCGATGTAGTGCTTGCCTGCTGTGTCCTTTCTGCGCGGCCGGTGCGGTGGTGTGTACACGGCATAGGTGGCCTGGGCTGTTACGAACACCAGGGCGTGGTCGACATGAGTCCTGGGGCGTTGCCTCGCGTACTCGAAGCGGGCGAGCTGTCGTACGGTGCGCACCGGGTCCTTGAGACCGCTCGGCCGGTCGTACGGCGGGGCGGACTCGGGCGGAACGGGGAACTCCGTCATTCGGATTCTCCTCTCAGAGCACGGGGTGCGGGACGGCCGTCAGCAGCCGCTCGGCGACAGGCGGGGGAGGGCCGCCGTCCAGGCCCGGCATGGTCCGCAGCAGATGTCCGAGCCGCTGGCGCTCCGTCTGCGTCCGGGCGAGGTCCCTCAGCAGCCGGGCGAGTACGGGTTCCGCCGCGGGTGCCTGCTCCGCGTGCCTCACCCAGTCGGCCATGATCTTCAGGGCGGGGTCGGTGTGCCGACGGTCGTCCAGTGCCAGGCGCCATAGCGCGGTCAACTGGTCGTCCTGCGAGTCCGGTTCGTTCAGGGAGCCGGCATACCACTCAAGTACGAGTGGGTGGGAAGCCGCGTCTTCGTCGCGCTGCTCGCACGCCAGTACGAAGGCACCCAGCAACGGGTCGCGCAGCGAACGGTCGCTGCCCGCCAGCCTCGACACCTCGGCGAGCACGGGGCCGCGCTCGGAGAGCAGGAGGAGCTGGATGGCCTCGACCAGCTCCAGCAACTCGTCGTCGAGCAGATCCTCTTCAGGCTCTTCCGCACGCTCCCTCGTGCGGCAGTACTCGCGGGTGGCTGCAATCAGTGCTTTCAGCGCCTTCTCGCGAAGGACGGGACCCAGCAAGCCGTAGGCCCGGATCGCCGTCCACCGGAGGTTCTCGTCCTGGCCCACACACCAGTCGTGAAGGATCTCTGGAATGGCCGGTGTTTCAAGGAGATGGGCGAGCGTGAGGGTGTTGGCCGCCGCCAATCGCGTGGCGTAACTCCGGCCTTGCGCCCACGGTTCGACGAGATGGGCCAGACCGGACGAGAGATCGGACCTGGTAAGCACAGCCGCGGCGGCGGAAGCCCGGGTGCGGACGAGCGGGCGTCCGTCGGTGGCGAGTTCGCGGAGCCACGCCACCAGGGCGGGGCGGGCCGACGGGTAGAGCATCCAGGCCGTGTCCAGCAGGCGTGTGGGCAGGGCGTCGTCCTTGAAGGCAGCCATGTACTGGTCGACCGGGCCCCAGGCCGTCATCTCGGGTTCGTGGTAGCCCCGTGCGCGGGCGAGACCGAGCCGGGCGGCACGCGAACTTCCGAAGACCGGCACGCCCTGAGGTTTGTAAGGGTCCTCGACGGTATGCAGCAGGCGGAACAGTCTGTCGGCCAGTTCCGCTGCCAGGACGTACGGGGCTCGGTCGAAGACGCCCAATGAGAGGAGGAACGCCTTGTCCCGCAGATGCCTGGTGTCGTCCGTGAACCAGGACTCGACCTGGGTCTGCGCGGACTCCGCTTCATAGGAGGAGAGCTGCTCCTCGGCGACCGCGCCGGTGAGTACGGCGAGAAGCTGCTTCGCGAAGTCGGCGGCCTCTCGGGGAGTGTGGTCCTGGTCGAGGAAGCCGCGTACCGCCGCGAGATCCCGGACCTGTTCCCAGCCTGACGCGCCTTGTTGCGAACAGACATGCGCGGCCAATACATCTTCGGTGGGGGGTGGCTCCCAGACCAGGTGCGCCAGATCGCTTTGGGCCACGGACTCGGCCACCGTGATGACCAGATGGCCGTCACTGTTGATCAACTGCTCCCGCATGGCGAGCAGGTGGACTTCTCGCAGGGGTCGCGTCCGGCTCACTGACATGTTGGCCAGCAGATAGCCGGCCGGGACGCGGAGGAGATCGTGTACGGCCGTTGGTGACGTCATGGGATCGATCGAACGGACATGTCCGACACCAAGCCGGTGGAGCAGCATCAGAGCGGCGGCGCGGCGGCCGGTGGAGTCTCCACCCGAGAGAACAAGAACGCGTTCGTCCCTCAGACGGGCCAGCGCCTCGGCGAAGGGCGCGCTTTCGACGAAGGCGACGGACATCCGGGCCAGCGAGTCCGTCGGGATCTCTCCGGACAGCGCGGACGTCTCCGACGCCTCGCCGATCCGGATATTGAGGTCGCCTTGCACGTTGCCGCCGGTCACGCCGTACTGGCTGCCGTGGACGAGGTTCCCGGCCAGATTGCGTGGGCTGTGCTCGATGAGATCGCGTCTGGCAGCCCAGGCCGGCGGGCGCTGCTCAGGGACCGAATCCGCGTTCTCCCGCTTCTCCTCCTCGGTGGGTCCGGCCGGATTCTCGTCGTCTGTCGCCTTCTCCGGATCCGGTTGGCTCACGACTGGTCCTTCCCGGTCCGCTGGTCGAAGGAGAAGTTGAGATCACCGTGGTTGGAGCCGCCGGCGATGCCGTACTGGGCGCCCATGATCTGGGTCCCGGCGGGGGCGGGGGTGTGCGCTTCGGGCGGCTCCGGAGTCTCCCTGCCGTTCTCCTTCTCCCGCGGTTCGGCGACGGCCTCCGAGGAAGGGGCCGACTCGCCGGCGGGTGCAGGTCCGTGCAACCACGCCGAGAGCCGGCCGTTTTTGCTCTCTGGTGCGATGTGGTGGAAGTCCTCAGGCCGGATGCCGGGGTGGCCATGCCGGACGATCCCCTGATGCACGGAGTCGGACACGCAGAGCGCGAAGTCGTCGGCACGTTCGCGCAGTGCGTCCCGCAGCAGTTTCGCGTCGAGCAGGCGGCAGGCGTGGTTGAGGTCGGAGCCGACCCACCCGTCGTGGGCGTCGATGGCGACGTACCCGGTCGCGAGGACGGCGCGCAGCCGGATCTGGGCGCTGCTGGCGGCCAGGCGGTTGGTCTTGCGCAGTTGGACCGGTACCTCGGTGAGCAGGGTACGCAGCAGAACGCTCACCGGGGCGTTGGCGTCGATCAGTTCCATCACCGAGTCGCCCCGGTCGGCGCGCAGCCGCTGAGGGGAGCCAATGCCTGCGGCGTCCAGGGTCTGATCGGCGATGTCGTAGAGCATGCGGCGCAGGAACGACTGCTCGATATCGTCGCGGTCGCTGTACCGCTCGATGTCGAGGAGCAGAATCGTGCGGTTCACAGGTGTGTTCATGGTCGCCTTCCGGTCGGTTTGCCGAACGACGGCAGACTGGCCGGAACCGGGCCGGAAGGGTGAGGGCGTATGACTCTGATGAAGTGTGACCGTGTGCACACACGGGCGCCGGGCCCGTCAGCCGCTCCCGCCCACCCTGCGCAGCACGTCCGGACGCAGGATGGTCAGGGTGCGGCGACCGGTCACGATGACTTGGCGCTCACGTAGTTCTTTGAAGAGGCGCTGCACCATTTCGCGTGAGGCGCCGATGGACCCCGCGAGTTCCACCTTGCTCAGCGGTACGGCCAGTTCGATGCCTTCAGGGATGGGGCGGCCGTGGGTCCTGGCCAGTTCCAGCAGCAGTGCGGCAAGCCGCTCACGCACGGTGAGCGAGGCGAACTCCAGGCGTCGCCGGTCGCCAGCCCGGCTGCGATCGCTGGCGAGGCCGAGAAGTTTCAGCATGGCCTCCGGGTATGCGGACAGATACTCCCGGAACCCGTCGTGGTCGATCACGGCTGCCCGGACCGGTTCGAGAGCGGTGACGGTGGCGGAGCGGAGTCTTCCCGTGAGGGCGGCCGACTCGCCGATGATGTCTCCGGGGCCGCGGAGGGCGAGGAGCATGACGTAGCCGTTGGGCGCGGTGGCGGTGACCTTGGTCCAGCCTTGCAGGACCAGCAGGATGTGTGCCGACGGCTCGTACTCGCGCAGCAGTTCCGCGCGCGGCGCGAACCGCATCTCGCGCCCCAGGGTGAGGAGTGCCTCACGTTCGGTGGCCTCGAGCCGTGCCAGGTAAGGGACTCGGTCGTCGAGGCCGTCGTCGCCGGGAGTCGGCACCCGTACCATGGCGCCTCCCGTCCCTCGTCCAGGTCTCAGGGATCAACGTACTGAAGTGGGCATCCCGTCAGGGCGGGAACGGACGAGAGTGCCCTGTTGACAGGCGTTGCAGGGCTGTGAAGCCGGTACCGGCCGGGCCTGTCGGCATTTGTTTTGACCGGAGTCGATGAGGTAGGTACGCTCAGACCTTGTGCCTGGGGTGTGCCTGGGCTCCTGTGCGTGTCCTCAACCGCATGGCGAGTCCGTTCAAAGGCCACCGCAATCTGCGCTTTCTCCGCCTCCAGCGGGATCTTGCAGTATTCGACACACCCGACCGCGTGGGTCGGCGAGTGTTCCAGGTTAGTTTTACTAACGGCACACAGAAACCGGAGAAGTAGTGCCTACGATCCAGCAGCTGGTCCGGAAGGGCCGGCAGGACAAGGTCGAGAAGAACAAGACGCCTGCCCTTGAGGGCTCCCCTCAGCGCCGCGGCGTCTGCACGCGTGTGTTCACGACCACCCCGAAGAAGCCCAACTCCGCCCTGCGGAAGGTCGCGCGTGTGCGTCTGACCTCCGGCATCGAGGTCACGGCATACATTCCGGGTGAGGGACACAACCTGCAGGAGCACTCCATCGTGCTCGTGCGTGGTGGCCGTGTGAAGGACCTGCCGGGTGTTCGTTACAAGATCATCCGCGGTTCCCTGGACACCCAGGGTGTCAAGAACCGCAAGCAGGCCCGCAGCCGCTACGGCGCCAAGAAGGAGAAGTAAACAATGCCTCGTAAGGGCCCTGCCCCGAAGCGCCCGGTCATCATCGACCCGGTCTACGGTTCTCCTCTTGTCACCTCGCTGATCAACAAGCTTCTGCTCAACGGCAAGCGTTCCACCGCCGAGCGGATCGTGTACGGCGCCATGGAAGGCCTCCGCGAGAAGACCGGCAACGACCCGGTCATCACGCTGAAGCGCGCGCTTGAGAACGTCAAGCCGTCGCTCGAGGTCAAGTCCCGCCGCGTCGGCGGCGCCACCTACCAGGTGCCGATCGAGGTCAAGCCCGGTCGCGCCTCCACCCTCGCGCTGCGCTGGCTCGTCGGTTACTCCCGCGCCCGTCGCGAGAAGACCATGACCGAGCGCCTCATGAACGAACTGCTCGACGCCTCGAACGGCCTCGGCGCTTCGGTCAAGAAGCGTGAGGACACGCACAAGATGGCCGAGTCCAACAAGGCCTTCGCGCACTACCGCTGGTAGTCAGCGCCCACATCGAGACCGAGAGAAGATTGAGCCTTATGGCCACCACTTCGCTTGACCTGGCCAAGGTCCGCAACATTGGGATCATGGCCCACATCGACGCGGGCAAGACGACCACCACAGAGCGGATCCTGTTCTACACCGGTGTGAGCTACAAGATCGGTGAGGTCCACGACGGCGCAGCCACGATGGACTGGATGGAGCAGGAGCAGGAGCGCGGCATCACGATCACGTCTGCCGCGACGACCTGTCACTGGCCGCTCGACGATGTCGATCACACGATCAACATCATCGACACCCCGGGTCACGTCGACTTCACCGTCGAGGTGGAGCGTTCGCTCCGCGTCCTCGACGGCGCTGTCACCGTGTTCGACGGTGTGGCGGGCGTCGAGCCGCAGTCCGAGACCGTATGGCGTCAGGCGGACCGCTACGGCGTGCCGCGTATCTGCTTCGTCAACAAGCTCGACCGGACCGGCGCGGAGTTCCACCGCTGCGTCGACATGATCTCGGACCGCCTCGGCGCGGTTCCGATCGTCATGCAGCTGCCGATCGGTGCCGAGATGGACTTCAAGGGCGTCGTCGACCTCGTGTCGATGAAGGCCTTCGTCTGGTCCGCCGAGGCCACCAAGGGCGAGATGTACGACGTCGTCGACATCCCGGACACGCACACCGAGGCCGCCGAGGAATGGCGCGGCAAGCTCCTCGAGGTCGTGTCCGAGAACGACGACGAGATGATGGAGCTGTACCTGGAGGGCCAGGAGCCCACCGAGGAGCAGCTGCACGCGGCGATCCGCCGTATCACGCTCGCCTCCAAGGGCGCGGCCGACTCCGTCACCGTCACGCCTGTCTTCTGTGGCACCGCGTTCAAGAACAAGGGCGTTCAGCCCCTGCTCGACGCGGTCGTGCGCTACCTGCCTTCCCCCCTCGACGTCGACGCCATCGAAGGCCACGACGTCAAGGACCCGGAGAAGGTCATCCAGCGCCGCCCGTCCGACGACGAGCCCTTCGCCGGGCTCGCCTTCAAGATCGCGAGCGACCCGCACTTGGGCAAGCTCACCTTCGTCCGGATCTACTCCGGTCGCCTGACGGCCGGCACCGCGGTGCTGAACTCCGTGAAGGGCAAGAAGGAGCGCATCGGCAAGATCTACCGTATGCACGCGAACAAGCGTGAGGAGATCGAGTCGGTGGGCGCCGGCGACATCGTCGCCGTCATGGGCCTGAAGCAGACCACCACCGGTGAGACGCTGAGCGACGACAAGAACCCGGTGATCCTGGAGTCCATGGACTTCCCGGCGCCGGTCATCGAGGTCGCGATCGAGCCCAAGTCCAAGGGTGACCAGGAGCGTCTGGGTGTCGCCATCCAGCGCCTCGCGGAGGAGGACCCCTCCTTCCAGGTTCACTCGGACGAGGAGACCGGCCAGACCATCATCGGTGGTATGGGCGAGCTTCACCTCGAAGTGCTTGTCGACCGCATGAAGCGCGAGTTCCGCGTGGAGGCGAATGTCGGTAAGCCGCAGGTCGCTTACCGTGAGACGATCCGCAAGACCGTCGAGCGTATCGACTACACGCACAAGAAGCAGACCGGTGGCACCGGTCAGTTCGCGAAGGTGCAGATCGCGATGGAGCCCATCGAGGGCGGCGACGCGACCTACGAGTTCGTGAACAAGGTGACCGGTGGCCGTATCCCCCGTGAGTACATTCCCTCGGTGGACGCGGGCGCACAGGAGGCCATGCAGTTCGGCATCCTGGCCGGCTACGAGATGGTGGGCGTGCGCGTCACCCTTCTCGACGGTGGCTACCACGAGGTCGACTCCTCGGAGCTCGCCTTCAAGATCGCCGGTTCGCAGGCGTTCAAGGACGGTGCCCGCAGGGCGTCGCCCGTGCTCCTCGAACCGATGATGTCGGTCGAGGTCACCACGCCCGAGGACTACATGGGCGATGTCATCGGCGACCTCAACTCCCGCCGTGGCCAGATCCAGGCCATGGAGGAGCGGCACGGTGCTCGTCTCGTGAAGGGCCTCGTGCCTCTCTCGGAGATGTTCGGCTACGTCGGAGACCTCCGCAGCAAGACGTCGGGTCGCGCAAGCTACTCGATGCAGTTCGACTCCTACGCCGAGGTTCCCCGGAACGTCGCCGAGGAGATCATCGCGAAGGCCAAGGGCGAGTAGCTCGTCCCGAGCACGCTTTAGGCTTGTCACCGGCAAGCCCTGGGGCCGTCGGACACCGCGTACGGGAAACCGCGCGAGGTGTCCGGTGCCCCGGGCCCCGGCATCCCAGCAAAGATCACCTGGCGCCGATGAGTAAGGCGTACAGAACCACTCCAGGAGGACCCCAGTGGCGAAGGCGAAGTTCGAGCGGACTAAGCCGCACGTCAACATCGGCACCATCGGTCACATCGACCACGGTAAGACGACCCTCACGGCCGCCATTACCAAGGTGCTGCATGACGCGTACCCGGACCTGAACGAGGCCTCGGCCTTCGACCAGATCGACAAGGCTCCTGAGGAGCGCCAGCGCGGTATCACCATCTCCATCGCGCACGTCGAATACCAGACGGAGTCGCGTCACTACGCGCACGTCGACTGCCCCGGTCACGCGGACTACATCAAGAACATGATCACGGGTGCGGCGCAGATGGACGGCGCCATCCTCGTGGTCGCCGCGACCGACGGCCCGATGCCGCAGACCAAGGAGCACGTGCTCCTGGCCCGCCAGGTAGGCGTGCCGTACATCGTCGTCGCGCTGAACAAGGCCGACATGGTGGACGACGAGGAGATCCTGGAGCTCGTCGAGCTCGAGGTTCGTGAGCTCCTCTCCGAGTACGAGTTCCCGGGCGACGACCTGCCGGTCGTCAAGGTCTCGGCGCTCAAGGCGCTCGAAGGCGACAAGGAGTGGGGCCAGACCGTCCTCGACCTGATGAAGGCCGTCGACGAGTCGATCCCGCAGCCTGAGCGTGACGTCGAGAAGCCGTTCCTCATGCCCATCGAGGACGTCTTCACGATCACCGGCCGTGGCACGGTCGTCACCGGTCGTATCGAGCGTGGTGTGCTCAAGGTCAACGAGACCGTCGACATCGTCGGTATCAAGACCGAGAAGACCACCACCACGGTCACCGGCATCGAGATGTTCCGCAAGCTGCTCGACGAGGGCCAGGCCGGTGAGAACGTCGGTCTGCTCCTCCGTGGCATCAAGCGCGAGGATGTCGAGCGCGGCCAGGTCATCATCAAGCCCGGTTCGGTCACGCCGCACACCGAGTTCGAGGCCCAGTCCTACATCCTGTCGAAGGACGAGGGTGGTCGTCACACCCCCTTCTTCAACAACTACCGCCCGCAGTTCTACTTCCGTACGACTGACGTGACCGGCGTCGTTACCCTCCCCGAGGGCACCGAGATGGTCATGCCGGGCGACAACACCCTCATGACGGTCTCGCTGATTCAGCCGGTCGCCATGGAGGAGGGCCTGAAGTTCGCCATCCGCGAGGGTGGCCGGACCGTGGGCGCCGGCCAGGTCACCAAGATCAGCAAGTAGTAGTCGCTGATCCGACCTGGTAGCTCCGCAAGGAGCGACCTGAGCGAACAGAGGGGCCC
>NZ_JBHUZM010000146.1:0-18610 GCF_042667665.1 Streptomyces sp. NPDC057307
GCCCCGGCCTCATGACGAGGCCGGGGCCCTCCCTGCGCGGGTACCCACTGTGGTCTCTACCGGGTCAGCGCCTGCCGCCACGCAGCTTGCCGAACAGGCGGCGCGCCTGCTCGCGCTTCCTGGGGTCCGACGAGGCCGCGCGCGCCTGACCGATCACACGCCGCCCCTGCGGACTACGGGTGAAGGCCTTGATGCGGTCGATGATTCCGGGCATGCCGTCTCCTGCGCTTCGATGACACCGACGGCCCCGCTGCAGGGCCTCGGACTACGTCTACCCCCCTAACGCTCCGAGACTCCCATTACGTTCCCATTACCTCCTCTTTACCTTCGGCGTGCCGTCGCGCGCCGCCGAGCGACACGGTCTGCCCCGCATGCGCTCCCCCGATGGCGGCCCCGTACGACCCCGCACAGACTGACGTGATGTCAGGGAAGCGAAGCGCCGGACTCCTCCTGTACCGGGTCACGGACACCGGCACCGACGTGCTCATCGGGCACATGGGCGGCCCCTTCTGGGCGGGCCGCACGAGGGCCGCGTGGTCGATCCCCAAGGGTGAGTACGGCCCCGACGAGACACCCGAGGCCGCGGCCGACCGGGAGTTCCAGGAGGAAGTGGGGCTCCCGCCGCCCGAAGGGCGCCGGGAGCCGCTGGGCGAGACCCGTCAGTCGGGCGGCAAGACCGTCACCGTATGGGCGGTCGAGGCGGACTTCGATCCCGCCCTCGCCGTACCGGGCACGTTCACCATGGAGTGGCCGCGAGGGTCGGGCGTGGAGCGGGAGTTCCCGGAACTGGACCGACTCGACTGGGTCCCGTTGGAGGACGCCGTGGAGCTGCTGGTGACGGGGCAGCGGATCTTTCTCGGCCGGCTTGCTCTGTACATAGAGAGCCGGGCGGACGACGAGGGCCATGAGGGCCACGAGAGCGACCGGGGCGGCGTCGAGAAGTAGCGCCCGCCCGCCGAGATCCGGCAGTCCGGAAAGGGAGACACCTCCGTGCACCACAGATCGCACATCTACGCCGCCGCCGTCGCGGTACTGCTCACCGCGTCAGCTCTGCCCGCCTCCGCGCACCCCGTCGCCGCGCTCGACACCACACACCTCCCGCCGCCTCCCTCGCCTCGGGGCGGGGCACCGGGACCGCCGGCCGCCGCGGGCTCGTTCCGGCTCGACGTTCCGGTCACGGCGGAGGCCCTCCGGGCGAAGGCGCAGGGCTGCGAACGCGTCTCGAAGGGCCTGTACCGCACCGACCAGGGCAAGCCCGCCGACATCCCCGTGTGCGGCACGAAGGGCGCCGTGTTCTGGAAGGCCGACCTGGACATCGACTGCGACGGCCAGGTCACCGACCGCTGCAACAAGCAGACCGACCCCTGGTTCCACGGGGACACGGCCTTCCACCAGTCGAACGGCAAGCCGCTGAACGCGGAGAAGCTGCCGTACATCGTGGTGCCCGCGCCGAGCGAGGTCTGGGACTACCGCGCGTCCGGCATCCGGGGCGGGGGTGTCGCGGCCGTCGTGCACAAGGACCGGGTGGAGTACGCGGTGGTGGGCGACACCGGCCCCACCGGGCTCGTCGGGGAGGCGTCGTACGCCGCCGCGCGCTCGCTGGGGATCGACCCCGATCCGGCACGGGGCGGAGTCCCCTCGGGGGTGACCTACATCCTGTTCAAGAACTCCTCGGTCACGCCGATCGAGAGCCGGTCCGCGGCGGTGAAGCTGGGTGCCGAGCTGGCCGGGAAGTTCCTTCAGGAGAACTGACGAACGTCCTCGGTACGGAGGCGAGGTCGGCGCCGCCTCCGTACCGAGGACGTTCGTGTATTCGTGTTCGTGGTGGCGATGACCTCGCGACGGCCTCGCACGAGGTCGCACGTCGTCGCGCTACACGATCCCCTCGGAGATCTCCGACTGCTCGCGGGCGCTGCCGTACGACTGCGGGGTGCTGTACGAGCCCCGCGCCGCGTACCACCAGGCCGTGGCCAGGGCCAGCACGACGGCCAGCGCGATGACGGCGTAGTTCATGGTGTCCGTGGTGACCGGGTTCTTCTGCGGCAGGCAGAAGATCACGGTGACGATCGCGACCCAGACGACGGCGATCCAGCCGATGGGCTTGCTCCAGCGACCCAGCGACCAGGGACCGGGCTGGAACCGGTCGCCGGCGCGCAGCTTGAGATAGATCGGGATCGCGTAGGCGGGCGTGATGCCGATGACGTTGATCGCCGTCACGGCGCCGTACGCGGTCGGCGAGTACAGCGACGGCAGGGCCAGCACGCACGCGAAGCCGACCGACAGCCACACCGCGGGCACCGGGGTCTGCGTACGGCTGCTGACACGCCGCCACAGGGCCGATCCCGGCAGGGCGTTGTCACGGCTGAAGGCGAACACCATGCGGCTGGCGGCGGCCACTTCCGCGTTGCCGCAGAACAGCTGCGCCGCGATCACGACAAGGAGAAGCGCGCTGGCGCCGTTGGTGCCCAGGACGTCGATGAAGATCTGCGCGGGCGGCACGGCCGCGCCGCTGGTGGCCGCGTAGTCCTGGATGGCGAAGGTCAGGCCGGCGAGGAGGGCGAAGCCGGCGATCCAGGAGACCCAGATGGCGCGCACGATGCCGCGCGCGGCGGAGACGGAGGCGTTGGACGTCTCCTCGGAGAGATGGGCCGACGCGTCGTAGCCGCAGAAGGTGTACTGGGCGAGCAGCAGACCGATCGCGGCGACATAGATCGGGTTCTCCCAGCCGGTCTCGTTGACGAACTGCGTGAAGACGAATTCGGGCGACTGGTGGTTCTTGGGGACGACCGCGAGAATGCCGACGATCAGGGCGACACCGCCGAGGTGCCACCAGACGCTGATCGAGTTGAGCACGCTGACCAGCCGGACGCCGAACAGGTTCAGCGTCGCGTGCAGCAGCAGGATGCACATGAAGATGACCATGGTCCAGCCGGGCGTGGCCTCGAATCCCCACTGGAGGTTCAGGAACGCGCCGGTGAACAGGGCCGCGCCGTAGTCGATTCCGGCGATCGCGCCCAGCAGTCCGAGCAGGTTCAACCAGCCGGTGTACCAGCCCCACTTACGTCCGCCGAGCCGGTCGGCCATGTAGTAGAGGGCGCCCGACGTGGGATAGGCGCTGGTCACCTCCGCCAGCGCCAGACCTATGCAGAGCACGAAGAGTCCGACACCCACCCAGCCCCACAGCATCACGGCGGGACCGCCGGTGATGAGTCCGAAGCCGTACAGGGTCATACATCCCGAAAGAATCGAGATCACCGAGAAGCTGATCGCGAAATTGCCGAAACCGCCCATCCTGCGGGCGAGTACGGGCTGATAGCCGAGTTCCCTCAGCCGTTCTTCTTCATCCTGCTGCGGAACTGATTCCGACTTCGACCAGACCGGTGGGGATACGGACATGGAAGTACCTCCGGGTGCGGAGAATTCAAGGAGAAAGGGGGATGTGCGGTGGGGACCTGGCGTGGCCGGCGGGAGAGCCGATTCCGGAAGAGCCGATGTGCCGACAGGCTCTAGGCCGTGTCCGACTTCCGCTCATCGGCGGCGGCGGTGAAGCAGCGTGCGCGGGCGCGGGCGAACACCTCCTCGACCTGGCTGGTGTCGTTCGGACTTCGGGCCCGGTAGGCCCACGGCAGAGGGGTGTAGTACGGCCCCAGGGCCTCGAACACCCGTGCCGCCTCGGCCAGTTGGAGCGATCCCCACAGGGCGTGCGCCAGATAGTTGAGGTCGAGCAGCGACGCCTCGGCGGGCTCGGACCGGTCGAACCAGATGTGCAGTGCCCGCAGCGCGTCCCTGGTGGCGTCCTCGGTGACCCAATGCAGGTCCAGCGCCTTCTCGTTGCCGCCCTCCCTGCGGTACCGCTCGACCCGCACGAACAGCGGCAGGGCCTGGAGCGCCGACCCCTCGGGCGCCGACGAGGCCGCCCACTGGACGAAGTTGACCGCCTCGGACAGCGAGCCGTCGGACCGGCGTGCATAGACGAACTGCAGCATCCGGTGGTACGCCTCGCGATTGCCCGGATCGCGTTTGTCGGCCTCGGCGAGCAGGGCCCACGGGCCGGGGAAGAGCATCGGCCCCGGCGGCGCCAGCCGGTTCTCCTCCATCCGCTGCTTGCCGTCGAGTTGGGCGAGCGCGAGCAGACAGACCCAGGGGACGGGGTCGGCCGGCACCAGCCGCGCCGTGTCGCCGCACGCCTCCCACGCCTGCTGCCACAGGCCGGTCGTGCGCGCGTGGCCCTCGCGGTGCGCGCGCAGGGCGCGCTCCACCGTGACGCGCGTCTGCATGACGACGGCCGCCGTGCTGTCCGGCTCCTCGGTCAGCCAGGTGTGTACGGTGTCCGAGCCCGCGGCGACGGCGGCGAGTACCTGCGTACGCTGGGTCCACAGGGTCCAGCCACGCGTGCCGTCGAGCAGGTCACGCATGGACAGCCAGCGGCCGGTCCGCAATTCCTGCACGGCCGCTCGGAGTTCACTGTCATGGCCTGCTGGGTGATAGAGCGGACGAAAGCGATCGCTCACGGACCCTCCGCCCGATTCTCCCGCAACTCCGCCTCTTTCCGGTGTAGTTCACATCCCGGTACTTGAGAATCACACTACTCAGTGACACTCCGCTGTTACTCGGCGATCAGTGTAGGGGGCAATGCGACGACCTTTGAACACTTTGCTGATCTTAGGCAACCCTGAGTGCATGTCGTGACCTTGACGTCGCAGGCAGGCTGCACCACCCTTTCGCTCAGTGATCGAACGATCACCGGCACTTCGAGCGAAAAATGTGACATGCCGAATGTTCAGCACTCCCCCGGCAGCGCCGCGGACCCGGCCTCGCGGCCGGTGCTCGCCGTCGACCAGGGCACCTCGTCCACCAAAGCCCTGGTGATCTGCCCGGAGCGCGGAGTGATCGGCAGCGGCTCGGCTCCGGCGCCTCCCCGTTACGGCTCCGGCGGGCTGGTCGAGGCCGATCCCGCCCTGCTGCTCTCCTCGGTCGTCGACGCGGGGCGCCAGGCGCTCGCGGAAGCCGGTGAGCCCGTCGCGGCGGTCGGGCTGGCCAACCAGGGTGAGACCGTCCTCGCCTGGGACCCGGACACCGGCACCCCGCTCACCGACGCCGTCGTGTGGCAGGACCGGCGCGCCGAGTCCGTCTGTGCCGAACTCGCCCCGCACGGGGAGATGTTGAGAGAGCTGACGGGCCTGCCGCTGGAGCCGTACTTCGCCGCGCCGAAGATGGCGTGGATCCGCCGGAACCTGACCCGCGAAGGCGTCGTCACGACCTCCGACTCCTGGCTCGTCCACCAGCTGACCGGCGCGTATCTCACGGACGCCGCGACGGCCGGGCGCACCCAGCTGCTCGACCTCGACACCGCCGAATGGTCCCCCGCCGCGCTCGACGTCTTCGGAATGAGCGACGAGCGGCTGCCCCAAGTGGTCGACGCGGCCGGGCAGTTCGGCACCACGACGGCCTTCGGCGACCCGATCCCGCTGACGGGCCTGCTCGTCGACCAGCAGGCCGCGCTGCTCGCCCAGAACGTGACCGAGCCGGGGACGGCCAAGTGCACCTACGGCACAGGGGCGTTCCTCCTCGCGCAGACCGGCGCGCGCCCGCTGCGCAGCCGGACCGGCCTGGTCGGCTGTGTGGCCTGGCGGCTCGGCGGCCGTACCAGCTACTGCCTCGACGGGCAGGTCTACACGGCGGCCTCCGCCGTGCGGTGGCTGAGCGATCTCGGTGTGATCTCCGGCGCCGAGGATCTCGACCGGGTGGGCTCGTCCGTCGCCGACAGCGGGGGCGTCACCTTCGTCCCGTCGCTCGCCGGACTCGCCGCGCCGTGGTGGCGCGGGGACGCCAAGGGGTCGCTGACGGGTCTCAGTCTGGAGACCGGCCCCGGACAGCTGGTGCGGGCGCTGTGCGAGGGCATCGCGGCGCAGGTGGTCGGGCTGGCGGACGCGGTGACCGAGGACACCGGAGTGCCCCTGGAGTCACTGCGGGTCGACGGCGGGCTGACCCGGTCGAGGCTGCTGATGCAGACGCAGGCGGATCTGCTCCAACTGCCCGTCGAGATCTCTCCGTCGCCCGACGCCACCGCGCTGGGGGTGGGCGCCGTCGCCCGGCTCGGGCTCGACCCAGGCATGACGGTGGAGCGGGCAGCGCCCCGGTGGCGTCCCAAGGAGGTGTTCGAGCCGAGGATCGGGGCGGCCGAGGCCGCCGAGCGGCTGGGCGTCTTCCGTACAGAGGTGGACGCGCTCGTCGGCGCCATGCCCCGTGCCGGACGGAACGGCGCGGCATGACCGTCACCGTCTCGGGGCCGCCGCCGGACGAGGTGTACGACGTGGTGGTCGTCGGGGCCGGGATCGTCGGCGCGGCGATCGCCCGCGAGCTGGCCCGGTATCCGCTGCGTACGGCACTGGTAGAGGCGTCGGCCGACGTCGGCGACGGTACGTCGAAGGCGAACACGGCCATCCTGCACACCGGTTTCGACGCCGTGCCGGGATCCCTCGAAGCCCGGCTCGTACGCGAGGGCCAAGGCCGCCTCGCCGCGTACGCCGAGGAGTGCGGCATCCCGGTCGAGCCGATCGGCGCCCTGCTCGTCGCCTGGGACGAGGAACAGCTCGCCGCGCTCCCGGGCCTCGCGCGGAAGGCCGCGCGCAACGGTTACCGGCGCACCCGTACGGTGAGCGCCGACGAACTCCGCCGACGCGAGCCGCATCTGGGACCGGGAGCACTGGGCGCGCTCGAAGTCCCCGACGAGAGCATCATCTGCCCGTGGACGACGACGCTCGCGTACGCGACCCAGGCGGTACGGAGCGGGGTCGACCTGCATCTCAACTGCCGGGTGCGCGAGGTGACCGAGGGCGCCCCGGACGCGCCACACCTGCTCACGACCGCGCGCGGGCCGCTGCGCACCCGGTGGCTGGTCAACGCGGCGGGCCTGTACGCCGACACGTTCGACCGGCTGCTCGGCCACACCGACTTCTCGGTGACACCCCGGCGCGGTCAGCTCATCGTCTTCGACAAGCCGGCGCGCCCGTTGGTCGGTCAAATCCTGCTGCCCGTGCCCACGGTGGCCGGCAAGGGAGTCCTGGTGTCGCCGACCGTGTACGGCAACGTGATGCTCGGCCCGACCGCCGAGGACCTGACCGACAAGCGGGCGACCGGTTCGACGGCCGAGGGGCTGGCGTTCCTCCGTGAGAAGGGCCGGCGCATCATGCCGGACCTCCTCGAAGAGGAGGTGACCGCCGTGTACGCGGGGCTGCGCGCGGCCACCGAGCACGACGACTACGCGATCCGCTCGCACCCGGAGCAGCGTTACGTCACGGTCGGCGGGATCCGGTCGACCGGGCTGACCGCGTCGATGGCGATCGGCGCCCATGTCGTGGAGCTGCTGACGGAGGCCGGTGCCGAGACCGGGGCGGCCACCGACCTCGTACCGGTGACGATGCCGAACCTCGGTGAGGCGTACCCCCGCCCGTACCAAAGGGCGGACCTGATCGCGGCCGATCCCGAGTACGGGGCGCTGGTGTGCCACTGCGAGCGGGTCTCGCGGGGCGAGATCCGGGACGCGTTCGCCGCCGACATCCCGCCGTCCTCGCCCGAGGGGCTGCGCCGGCGCACCCGGGCGCTGGGGGGCCGGTGCCAGGGGTTCTACTGCGGGGCCGAGGTACGCGCCCTGTTCGACTCGCCGGGCGACGACGCGTCGGCGCCCGGCACGGAGGCCGCACGGTGAACAACGAACAGTGGACACCCTCGCCGGCACCCGGGCGGCGGGAGCGCGCCGTCGACGTCCTCGTGATCGGCGCGGGCCCGGCCGGTCTGGCCCTGGCGTCGCGGCTGGCCGCCACCGACCCCACCGCCGGCACCCTCGGCGTCGAGGTCGTCGACCGCGAGGCCGAGCCGGGCGGTGTCCCGCGGCACTGCGCCCACTCCGGGTTCGGGCTGCGGGACCTCCGGCGGCCGATGACCGGCCCGGCGTACGCGCGCCACTGGGCGGACGCGGCCGTCCACGCCGGAGCGACCCTGCGTACGGGCGTCACGGTCACCGGCTGGAGCGAGGACCCGGCCTCGGCGGCTTCACTCACCGTCGAGGTCACGAGCCCGGCCGGCCTGGAGCGGATCACCGCGCGCGCCGTCGTCCTGGCCACCGGTGCGCGGGAACGCCCGCGCAGCGCGCGGCTGGTGCCGGGGACCCGGCCCGCCGGGGTGTTCACGACGGGCGAGCTTCAGCGGACGGTGCGTCTCCACCACCGGCCCGTCGGGCGGCGCGCCGTCGTCGTGGGCGCCGAGTCCGTCAGCTACTCCGCCGTGCGGACGCTGCGGGAGGCCGGTGTCGAGGTGGTCGCCATGGTCACGGAGCTGCCGTACCACCAGGTCTCCCCCGCCACGGCGCTCGACGCCCGGCTCCGGCGCGGCGTCCCGCTGCTCGTCGGTACGCGGGTGAGTGAACTGCTCGGCCGGGGACGGCTGTCGGGGGTGGCGCTGCGGCGGGCGGACGGCCGGAGCACGACGGTCGCCTGCGACACGGTGGTGTTCACCGGGGACTGGATCCCCGACCACGAACTGGCCCGCCGGGGCGGCGTCGCGCTCGACGGCGGTACCCGGGGCCCGGCCGTCGACGGCTCGTTCCGCACGGACCGGGCGGGGGTCTTCGCCGTGGGCAATCTGCTGCACGGGGTGGAGCCCGCGCACACGGCCGCGCGGGAGGGTCTGCTGGCCGCCGGGCCCGTACTGCGCCACCTGACGGACGGCGCCCGGCCGGCGGCCACGCGGGTGCCCGTCCAGGTCGAGGCGCCCCTGCGGTGGATCGCGCCCAACCGGATCGACCCGGCGGACCCGCGCGTCGCGACGGGCGGCTTCACCCTCCGTACGGAGAGCAGGCTCGCTCCCTGGTCGTCGCTGGTCGTCAGCCGGGACGGCGCGGTGCTGCACCGGCAGCGGCTCGTACGGGGCGCGGTCCCGAACCGGACGGTGCGGCTGTCCGCCGCCTGGACCGAGCAGCTACGGGCAGGGGCCGGCGACGGGCCCGTACGGATCTCCGTGGAGCGCTAGGGGGTGTCGTTCGGATCCTGCCGCCCCGGACAAGGGGCGGCCCCACCGGCAGGGGGGGGGACCGGTGGGGCCGTTGGAACTCTGCGGCGGGGGAGCCGCAGGCTCGGGTCGAAGTGCATGTGCCCGGTGACCCGCGAAATACTCCCTACGACACCACTTCTTCTTTCGCTACTTCTTCTTCCCCTTGGGCACGAACATCTTGATGTCGGTCAGGCTCGCGCTGCCCTCGTACACATTGGTGTACAGGTCTCCGATGACGAAGGAGTCCGGGTAGGCGGATCCGGCGGGCCACTGGTCGGGCCAGGTGGCGCTGCCGTTGTTGTCGTTCTGTACGAGGGTGTTGTTGTAGCGCCCGTCGTACTCGCCCGGCTTGACGTTGTAGTGCCAGATCGGCTTGTCGTCGACGATGAACGGCCGGTGGAAGCGGAGGGTCTGCTGTCCGGCGCGCGCGAAGTTGCCGCTGGCCTCCAGCGTGTAGCCGGTGGCGTCCCGCTCGATGGCGAACGTGTAGTCCTGGTTCGGCATCAGCTCCGGCTGGAGCTCGGCGGCGGACGACAGCTGCTGCTCGGCCACTCCGTCCGAGCAACTGGTCATGAACCACTGCGAGTTGCCCGCGAGACCGCCCTTGCCGGGGGTCCAGTTGGGCAGTCCGCTGATCCACATGTTGACCGTGTTGAAGCTGCTGTCCTTGTAGTCGTAGTACGTGTCGTTCGCGGAGTTGCAGACCCGGCCGCCGGTGCCCGTGCCGACCCGGTCGGGGTGCTGGGAGAACGAGTCCATCAGGACCTTGCGGCGGTAGTGCCAGAAGTGGTTGTTGCGGGGCGCCGGGTCGGCGAAGTCCACGATCGACAGGAAGTGGAAGCCGTTGTATCCGTACTTGCCCTCGCGGACGTCCTGCCACTCGCAGTACGGCGCCGAGGCGTCACCCTCCCAGCCGGGGCTGTTCGAGCCCTCGCCCCACGGATGCTGGGTCTTGCAGCCGTCCTTGCTGTAGCCGTTGGTGCGGTTGTCGTAGTCGATGGTGCCGTTGCGCTTGCCGCCGAAGTCGAGCGTCTTGAGCTTGTACTCGATGCGGTACTGGTCCGGCAGGGACTCCGTGGGGCGGAAGATGGCACCGCCGGTGTGATCGGGCACCTTGAGTTCGGCGACGGTCTTGCCACCGGCCGTCGCGTTGGTGATGGACGGCTCCTTCTCGATCTGGCCGTCCTTGTTCCAGTCGCGTGCGGAGAGCGAGGCGGTGAGCCAGCCGCCGTCACCGACCTTGAACTCCTTGCGGTAGGTGTCGAAGGAGTTGAACGCGGTGTTCCACGCGGGCCCGTAGTCGTTGGGGTACCACTTGCCGTTGTCCTCCATGATGGTGTCGAACGGCTCGCTGTACGTCTCGCGGGTCCAGTCCGCCCGCCTGGGGTCGAGCTTCTTCTTGAAGCTCTCCGAGTGGAGCAGCTTCCAGGCGGGTGCCTTGGGCGGCTTGGCCTGCTTGCCCGCCGTCGTGGCCGCGCCGGTCCCGTCGTCCGGGGCCGCGTTCGCGGAGCCCAGCGAGAGGGGGACGACGAGGGCGCCGCAGAGCAGTGCCGTCAGGGCGTACGCGCGCTTCTTCCGTGGCAGTGACCGGGTGCGGCCGGTCCGGCCCTGAGGTGGGGGAATCGTGGGAATGCGGCTCATCAGAAGTTGCCCTTCGGGTCGTAGTACTTCTCCGCGTTCTCCTTGGTGACGCGCGGCGAGGGCACGACCGTGTCCTTCTCGGGCTTCTTGCCGTCGAGGATCTCCACGGTCCTGTCCAGGCCGAGACTGCCGATCACGTCGGCGTCGTTGAGGCCGGTGACCAGGTAGTTGGTCCCGTCGAGGATGGCTTTCAGCGCCTCGGCCTGGCCGTCGACGCCCGCCAGCACGATCTTGTCGGTGCGGTCGGCGTCCTTGACGGCGCGCTGGGCGCCCAGGCACATGGCGTCGTTCTCGCAGAAGACGGCGTCGATGTCGTCGTGGGCGGCGAGCAGGCTCTCCATGACGGTCAGTCCGCCGTCGGAGCTCCAGTTGCCGTAGTCGGGGGCCTCGACCAGTTCGATCCCCGACGCGCCTTCGAGGGCGCCCTTCACTCCGTCCGTGCGGGCCTTGCCGATGCTGTTGTCGGCGGGTCCGCCCTTGATCAGGGCGACCTTTCCGCCGTCCGGCAGCTTCTCGACGAGGAATTCGCCGTTCTGCTTGCCGATCGCCTCGTTGTCGGGGCCGACCCAGCTCGCGTACTCGCCGGTCTGGAACTTCCGGTCGACCAGGACGGCCGGTTTGCCCGCCGCCTTGAGGGAGTTGAGGACGGCGGGCGCGGACTCCAGCGGCCCGCCGGAGATGATGACGGCGTCGACGTCCTTGCTCAGCAGGTCCTCCACGTTGGAGGCGAGTTTGGCGGCGTCGCCGCCCGCGTCCGTGCTGAGGATCTCGACGTCCTTCTCCTTGGCCTGGGCCTTGATGGCCTTGTCCATGCCGTTGAAGTAGGGGCCGCCGAGGGTGAAGTTGGCGACGCCGACGGTGTACGAGCCGTCGCCCTTCTCACCCGCGCTCCCGGAGTCTGAGGAGCAGCCGGCGAGAGCCGCGGTGAGAACTCCGGCCACCAGCACACCGGTTGCTCGTTTCGTGATCATGATGGACTTGCCTTTCCGGGATTCGGATCGTTCACGGCGGCGTTGCGGAAGCGGCCGGTGCGCTGGACGAGAATGACGGCGACGATGATCAGGCCCTTGAGCACCTGCTGCCAGAAGCTCTGCACGTCGTAGAGGTTGAGCAGGTTGTTGATCAGTGCGAGTACGAGGACTCCGGCGAAGGTGGCCCGTACGGAGCCCTTGCCGCCGGCGAGGCTGGCTCCGCCGATGACGCAGGCGGCGATCGCGTCGAGTTCGAACGCGGTGCCGACGCTGGGCTGGGCGATGCCGACCCGGCTGGCGAGGATGACGCCGGCGAGTCCGGCGCAGGCGCCGGAGATGGTGTAGGCGAGGACGATATGGCGCCGGACGCCGATGCCCGCGAGCCGTACGGTCTCCGCGCTGCCGCCGATGGCGACCAGTGAGCGGCCGGCCGGGGTGCGGCTGAGGAAGACGCCGCCGACCAGGAAGACCCCCAGCATGATGAGGGTGGAGACGGGCAGCGGTCCGATCACCGCGGAGCCCAGCTCGAAGAAGCCGGGCTTCTCGGGCGCGACAGGTGTCTCCGAGTAGACGAAGGCGAGCCCTCTGATGGTGGTGAGCGCGGCCAATGTCACCACGAACGGCGCCAGTTGGAAGCGCGCCACCAGCGCCCCGTTGACGAGTCCGAAGCCGATGCCGGACGCGACGCCGACGGCCATGGCGACCGGGACGGGCAGTCCGGAGGAGAGCCCCGCGGCGACGATGCCGGAGAAGGCCACGACCGAGCCGACGGAGAGGTCGATGCCGCCGGTGAGGATCACGGCGAGCATCCCGTAGGCGAGCAGGCCGGTGGTGACCATCTGCTTGAGCAGGTTGGTGATGTTGCCTTCCGTCAGGAAGGCTTCGGTGGTGGAGCCCGCCACCACGAGGAGCGCGACGATGCCGGTCTCGACGGTGATGTCGTGGCCGGCGACGGTGAGCCGGGGCAGCCGGACTCCGCGTGGCGGCGGTGGTCCGGGGTCGCCGGGCCCGGTGGTCTTGGTGAGCTGTTCGGTCATGCTGCGTGTCCGATCGCGTGGGCGAGGACCGTGTCCTCGGTCGTACCTTCCGAAGGGAGTTCCGCGGCGATCCGCCCCTCGTGCATCACCAGCACCCGGTCGGTGGCGCCGAGCACCTCCGTGAGGTCGGAGGAGATCAGCAGGATGGCCATGCCGTCGCGGGCGAGTTCGTCGAGCATCCGGTAGATCTCGGCGCGGGTGGCCATGTCGACGCCGCGGGTGGGCTCGTCGAGCAGCAGCACGCGCGGCCCGGTGAGGAGCCACTTGGCGAGGACGGCCTTCTGCTGGTTGCCGCCGCTGAGGGTGCGTACGGGCAGCTTCGCCGAGTGCGCGGGCCGGATGTCCAGCCGGTCGACCATGGAGACGACGTCGCGACGGCGTTTCGCGGTGTCGAGCAGCGGGCCGCGCGTGGTGGTGCGCAGGGTGGTGAGGCCGATGTTCTCGGCGGTGCTGAGGCCGAGTACGAGTCCGGTGCGCTTGCGGTCCTCGGTGACGAGCGCGAGGCCGGCGGCGATGGCCTCGCGTGGGCTGCGGAACCGTACGCTCTCCCTGCCCGGCGCGCAGACCACGCCGGCCTTGGCGGGCTCGGCGCCGAAGACACACCGGGCGAGTTCACTGCGGCCGGCGCCGACGAGCCCGAACAGGCCGGTGATCTCGCCCGCGCGCAGGGAGAAGGAGACGTCGCTGAACTCCCCGGTACGGCTGAGCCCGTGGACCTCGAGAAGCGTCTCGCCCTCGGCGGGGCGGCGCGCCGGGTAGAGCTGTCCGGCGGGCCGGCCCGCCATCAGACGGATGAGTTCGTTCTCGTCGGTGCGGTCGGGGGTGGTCTCGGCGACGACCCGGCCGTCCTTGATGACGACGATGGAGGTGGCCAGTTCGGTGACCTCGGCGAGCCGGTGCGAGACATAGATGATCAGGACGCCGCGTTCCTGGAGCCGCCGTATCAGCGCGAACAGCGCTTCCAGGTCGCTGCCGGCCAGAACGGCCGACGGCTCGTCGAGGACCAGCACCTTGGGCTCGCCGCCCTCGCTGACGAGGGCCTTGGCTATCTCGACCATCTGCTGTCTGGCGACGGTGAGGCGGCCGGCCTTGACGCGCGGGTCGATGGCGCCGTAGCCGATGCCGTCCAGCAGGGCGCGGGCCCGCCGGTGCGCGGCCTTCCAGTCGATGAGGCCGCCGAGGCGACGCGGGAAGTGGCCCATGAGGAGGTTCTCGGTGACGGACAGTTCGGGCACCAGGGTCAGCTCCTGGTGGACGGTGCGGACGCCGTGCGCGTGGGCGTCGTGCGGGGAGCGCAACTCGACCGTCTCACCGTCGAGTTGGAGTTCCCCGGCGCTCATCCGCTCGGCGCCCGCGAGGATCTTGATGAGCGTGGACTTGCCCGCCCCGTTGGCGCCGACCACGGCGAGCACCTCACCGGCCCGGCCGGTGAGGTCCACCCCGTGCAGCACTTGTGTGGGGCCGTACGACTTGTGCACCCCGCGTATCCGCAGGGCCGGCCGGGTCGGCGTGCTCACCCGAAGGCCTCCATCACGATGATCGTCTTCTGCCGGGTGAACTCCAGGGCCGTGTCGTGCAGGCCCTCGGCCGAGCCGCCGGTGTCCTTCGGGCCGCCGAAGGGCAGATTCTCGGCGCGCAGCGCGGTCGACCCGTTGATGACGACGCCGCCGACCTCCAGTCGTCCGGCGAGGGTGAAGGCGCGCTGGATGTCGCGGGTGAAGACGGCCGCCTGGAGGCCGTACGGGGACGAGTTGGCCATCCGTACGGCGTCGAGCGGGTCGGTGAAACGGGCGACGGGTGCGACAGGGCCGAAGATCTCGTCGGCGAACGCGGGGCTGTCCTCGGGGACTCCGACGAGGACGGCGGGGTCGTAGAAGGCGCCCCGGCGGGCGCCGCCGGCCGCCTTGCGGGCGCCGTCGGCGACGAGTGCGGCGACCGCCGACTCGACCCGTTCGGCGGCCTCTTCACTGATCAGTGGCCCGACATCGTTGCCATCGACCAATTGGTCCCCGACGCTGAGCTTGGCCGCGCCCGCCAGCAGGGCGTCGACGAAGCTGTCGTGCACCGCGTCCTGGACGTAGACGCGTTTGACGGCGCAGCAGATCTGCCCGTTGCCGCGGGCGAGCCGGCCGAGGACGACGGCGTCGGCCGCCGCCTCGATGTCGGCGTCGTCGCAGACGATCAGGGCGTCGTTGCCGCCGAGTTCGAGATGGACCTTCTTCAGTGTGTCGGCGGCGCGGCGGGCGATCTCGCGGCCCGCGGTGGTGCTGCCGGTGAGGCTGACGGCCGCGACGCCGGGGCGCGAGGCGAGTTCCTGCGAGATGTGCACGCCGCCGGTGAGCATCTGGTGTGCGCCTTCGGGCGCGCCCGCCCGCTCGACGAGTTCGCCGATCCGCAGCACGGCGAGCGGGCAGCGCGCGGGCGGGTGGACGAGGACGGCGTTGCCGGCGGCGAGGGCGGCCGCCGCCTTGTGGGCGTACAGCTCGACGGGGTAGTTGAAGGGCACCAGCGCGGCGACCGGGCCGAGGGGTTCGCGGACGGTGACGGCGAGGTGCTTCTCCAGGCCGGGGACCGCGTCGAGCGGGATCTGCCGGCCGAAGAGGCGGGTGGCCTCGCCGGCGAAGCCGCGGAAGATGCGGACGGCGGCGCGGACTTCCTCCACCGTCTGGAAGAAAGGCTTGCCGTTCTCGGCGGCAAGCAGCCGCGCCAGGTCGTCGGCCTCGGCCTCGATCAGATCGGCGATGGTGAGCAGCAGTCGGGCACGTGCGTGTGCGGGCATCGCCGCCATTGCCCGCTGTCCGTCCGCCGCGGCGGCGAGGGCGGCGGTGACGCGCTCCGGTCCGAAGTCCTCGATCTCGCCCAGCAGTTCGCCGGTTCCTGGATTACGTACGGGCAGCGGTGCGGTTCGGGTGGACATGCGGCGCTTACTCCCGGGTGCAGGGCTCGACAGAAGTACGTTCGGCACTTCGAACATGTGGTGGCGATGCTGACGCACGCTCATTAATTCGTCAACACGTGTTACAAAACGGGAAAGCGCTTTCCCAACCGGTCGTGGCGCCGGCCCGCTCGGGCACGCGAGCCGGTCGGCTACCCCGTCCGATGAACGGTGGATGAGCGGATTCCGCACGCCGCGAGAGGGGTCGGCGAACGTTTGCGGTTGCGAGTGATCCCTGTGCGGTGATCGGCGTCGGGCGTTGCGGCCTCGTTCATTCGCGGGCCACGACGGGTGCCCAGCATCGAAAGGGAGCCGGGCCCTCACCCCGGTGTCCCAGACACGGCCTTGCTGTCGCGATGTACGCACTCGGGGAGAGCGCACCATGTCACGCATCCGCTCCGCGGTCACCGCTGTCGACCGCCGTTCCTTCCTCGCCGCCGCCGGAGCCGTCGGTCTGTCCGCCGGTATCGGCGTGGCGGTCGGTTCGGGCGGTGGTCCGGGCAGTGCCTCGGCCGCCCCCGCGCCCGCGGCGTCCGGCACCCCGGCCGCCGCCGGGCCCACCCCCACAACCACCCCGACGCCCACCCCCACCGGCCCGTCGGCCGCCCGGACCACGCTCCACTCACTCGCGGCACCGCGCGAACGGAACGCCACCTTCCGGCGACTCGGGGACGGACCCGGCTGGCGCCGGGTCGTCCGGGAACAGTTCGCTTCCGCCAAGTCCGGGCGCGAGGACCGTCGTACGGTACTCAGCTCCTTCGTCCAGCTCACCGACCTCCATGTGACGGACGTCCAGCACCCGGTGCGCACCGAGTACGTCCGCAGCGAGTCGGCCGGCGCGTGGCGCCCCCACGAGGCGCTGTCGGTGGCCGGAGGCGTCTCGCTCATCGAGCAGGTCAACGCGCTGGGGACCGGCCCGGCGACCGGCGCGCCGCTGACCTTCGCCATGACGACGGGCGACAACACGGACAACAACTCGCTGTGCGAGCTGGACTGGTACCTCACCCTGATGAGCGGCGGGCTCATCACTCCCAACAGCGGTGACCCGCAGGCGTACGAGGGTGTGCAGAACTCCGGCGTACGGATGTACTGGCACCCGGAGGACGGCGCGCCCGACTCCGACAAGCGCCTGGGCTATCCCCGTATCGAGGGATTCCTCGAAGCGGCCCTGCGCCCGGTGCGCAGTCCGGGCCTGGCCCTCCCCTGGTACTCGACCGTCGGCAACCACGACAGTCTCGCCAGCGGCGCCTATGCCGACCGGACCGGCTTCCTGGCCGAATTCGCCGTCGGCACCCGTAAGTTGTACGACATCCCGGACCCGGACGCGGCGGCGCTGCTGGCCCGGATCTCCGAGGGCGAGACCGCCCACGGCGGCGCCCTGATCTCACTGCTGCGGCGCGAGAAGCGGCGTATGCGGACGGTCACCGCCGACCCGCGCCGCGCCCCGTTCACCCCGCTCCAGTACCTGATGGCGCATCTGGACTCCGCGCACACGGGAGCGGGGCCGGTCGGCCACGGCTACACGAAGGACAACCTGGCGGAGGCGACCCTCGACTACACGTTCCCCATGGGGGAGAACGTGACCGGCATCAGCCTCGACACCACGGACCACGGCGGGCACTTCACCGGCTCCCTCGGCACGGGGCAGCTCGCCCGGCTGGAGCGGATCCTCACGGAGCACCGCGACGGGTACGTGGTGCTGTTCACGCACCACAACAGCTGGACGATGGGCAACACACGGCCCGACCCCGCCCGGCCCGGCGAGGCGCGGCACAACGGGGACGAGGTCGTGGCGCTGCTGCGGCGCCACCGCTCGGCGGTGGCCTGGATCAACGGGCACAGCCACCGCAACGTGGTGCTGCCGCACGGTTCGTTCTGGGAGATCTCCACCGCCTCGCACATCGACTTCCCGCAGCTCGCGCGGGTCGTCGAGATCGCGGACAACAAGGACGGCACGCTCTCGCTGTTCACCACGCTGATCGAGTCGGCGGCGCCCCGGGAGACCGATTTCACGGATCTCTCCCAGTCGGGCCTGGCGTCGCTCTACCGGGAGCTGGCGCTCAACGCGCCGGGGAGCCGCCAGGACCTGGCGGGCCTGAAGGACGCACGCAACACCGAGCTGCTTCTACGTCGCGGATAATCATATATTCAAAGGTTCATGGGTTTCCGCGCCTTACAATCAAACCGTCAACCAACGACACAGGCTCCGAATCAACCACTTTCGGCCCAACTCGCCGCATGACCCGCACAGGCCCGGACCTGCCCATTATGGACACACACCGCGATCAAGGCGACACGCGGAGCGACCAAAACCGGTCATGGAGCGGGCGGAGCACCCCTGGCGTGAGCAAGACTCACGTCCGTTGTCCGAGACATCGACCCAGGGAGTGTTCGAAATGCGGAGCATCGCAAGGGCTGCGGCCTGTGGAGCCGTACTGGCGCTCAGCAGTCTTTCCTTCACCGGCGTGGCCGGCGCCGCCTCGACGGGAGCGCCCGTCGAAGGCGCAGCCATCGGAGGCGTGCCGGCTCCGGCCGGGACCTCGCCCACCGGGGCGCAGACCCTGTACGCCCCGTCGGCGCTGGTGCTGACCGTCACTGACGGTGCCGACCACACGACCGGTACGGTACGGCGCGCGGTCACGCTCAGTTGCGCGCCCACCCCGTCGGGCAGCCACCCCGACGCGGTCGCCGCCTGCTCCGAACTCAAGAAGAACGGCGCCAAGTTCGACTCCATCACCACCTCCGGAACGAACCGCGTCTGCACGAAGGAGTGGGAGCCGGTCACGGTGACGGCCGACGGCGTGTGGGAAGGAAAGCGCGTCGACTACGTCCACACCTTCTCGAACTCGTGCGCCATGGACGGAGGAAGAGGCGCCGTCTTCACCTTCTGAGGACGTCGGGCGGCCGGGGCACCGGACCGCCCGGGGGCCTGCGGAGGCGACGGTCGGAGGCGGCCGGGGCAGGGGATTCTCCCCCGC
>NZ_JBHUZM010000147.1:0-18169 GCF_042667665.1 Streptomyces sp. NPDC057307
GCCGTGCCGACGGCACAGGCGGCGCCTCCCGTGGCACGGCGTTCGACCTGGGGCCGTGGGACGACGCGGGGCGGCCGGGGCCGGCCGCCGAAATTCCACCGGACCGGCGCGGGGCGCGCCGTTCGACGCCGCGCGAGACGGAGAACCGGCCGTGCCAACGGCACAGGCGGCGCCTCCCGTGGCACGGCGTTCGACCTGGGGCCGTGGGACGACGCGGGGCAGCCGAGCCCGGCTCACCGCGGCTGCGGCCGACGGCGCAGGGTGCGCCGCGCGGAGCGGTGCTCCGTCCTGTCCTCGCACGCGCCGGACGCGCCGGACGCGACACGACCCCCGTGCGGTCGGACGACGCGCCCCAGGACGGCCCGGTGGTTGCGCGGGGGCCGGGACCACGCCACGTACACCTGCGGCGTCGGCGATACGGCGGTGTGCGAGCCGGCGCCGCCCGTCCGCGTCCGATTCCCGCCGGTGGCGCGCACGGCGCGCGGGTTTGATCGAGGTCATCAGCAGCACCCATTCGTCGCCCGCCGTCGCGGGCGACCGATCGAAGGACGCCTCATATGTCTATGTCTGTATCGAGTTCCGCGCCGGCCGCCCGCACCGCGCTGGTCACCGGTGGCAGCCGGGGTATCGGGGCCGCCGTCGCCCTGCGGCTCGCCCAGGAGGGCGTGGATGTCGCGATCACGTACGTGGCGGACGAGGCCGCCGCCCGGGAGGTCGTCCAGAAGATCGAGGCGACCGGGCGGCGCGGGCTCGCGCTGCGCGCCGACTCGGCCGACCCGGCGGAGGCCGTGGGCGTTGTCGAGCGGGCCGTCGGCGGTCTCGGCGGGCGGCTCGACGTCCTCGTGAACAACGTCGGCATCGGGCTGCTCGGCCCCCTGGACTCCTTCCCGCCGACCGAGGTCGGCCGGCTGCTGGCCGTGAATGTCCAGGGCGTCTTCCTCACCACGCAGGCCGCGGCCACGAAGCTCGTACGCGGCGGCCGGATCGTGACCGTCGGCAGTTGCATGACCCAGCGGGTGCCCGGCCCCGGCGGCACGCTCTACGCGACGAGCAAGTCCGCGCTGATCGGCCTGACGAAGGCGCTGGCACGGGAGTTGGGCGAGCGGGGGATCACCGCGAACATCGTCCATCCGGGTCCCACCGACACGGACATGAACCCGGCCGACGGCCCGTACGCGGCGGGTCAGAGCGCGATGACGGCGCTCGGCCGGTACGGGTCCGCCGACGAGGTCGCGTCGATGGTGGCGTTCCTGGCGAGTGACGAGGCGGCGTACGTCACGGGCGCCGAGTTCGCGGTGGACGGCGGGCACGCGGCGTAGGACCGCGCCCGTCAGCCGCCCAACTCGCGGTGGCGCGCCGCCAGTCGGGCCGCCCCCTCCTCGGTGAGTGAGCCGAAGAGACGCAGTCGGGAGATACCGCCGTCCGGGAAGATGTCGATCCGGACCTGACGGGCGGTCACGGGGCGGTCGAGGACGAAGCGGTGGTTGGTGTCGGGCTGGAGGCGGGTGCGGGGCAGGACCTCGGCCCAGTCCCCGTCGTCCGCTCCCGACGCCCCGTCACGTACGGAAAGCGCCGCCCAGCCCGCCGAGTTGCCCTTCAGATACGCCGTGTCGATCTCGACGGCGCGGATCTCGGACCGCTCGGCCAGCTCGTAGCGGATCCAGTCGTTGCCCTTGTCGCGGCGTCGGCGTGTCTCCCAGCCGTCGTCCATCTGACGTGAGCGGCCCGGCTGGATGGTGTTGGTGGCGGGTGAGTAGAAGCGGTCGGACGCGTCCTCGACCCGGCCGCCGTTCTCCAGGGCGACGAGGTCGAACGTACCGAGCGCGGCCAGCCACCCCGGGTCGGGCACGACGTCGCCGTACACCCGCAGGCGCGCGATACCGCCGTCGGGATGCTGGTTGAGCCGAAGGTGGGTGAAGCGGCGCTCGGCGTCGACGGTGAACCCGTTGGCCGCGTGTCCGCCAACGGGCGTACGGGGTACGAGAGTTGTCCAGGTGACGCCATCGGCGAGCAGGTCCTCGGGGGACGGGGAGCCGGGCACGGACGTCGCCTCGACGGACACGGCCTGCGGGTAGTTGCCGCGGAAGTGGGCGGTGTCGACCACGATGCCGCGTACGACGCCGGGGGCGCCGAGCCGTACGAGGGCCCAGTCGTGGTCCTCGTCGGTGGGGTGCGGCCGGGCGGCGGAGGCGCCGCGCCGGCGGCGGGTCTCCCAGCCGTCCATGATCTTGCCCTTGTGTCCGAAGTGCTCCGGGTCGAACTCGGCGGGGCCCGGCTTCAGCAGGTTCTCGCGCTCGGCGAAGAACTCGTCGTTGGCGGCGATGACACCGGCGCCGAGCCTGCGGTCGGCCAGGTCGACGAGATGGGTGAAGGGGAGGTCGGCGGAGCGGTGGTCGGCGTACGGGTCGCCGCCGCCGTACGGCCTGGCGTCACCCGTGAAGCAGGGCACGACGGGGGGAACCGGGGGCGTGGGCAAGGGGCTGGTGGCCACGGTCAGTTGGTCCTTTCGAGCAGTCGGCCCGAGGGCTCGGCGATGGCTCCGTCGGCGACGATCCGCCGGCCGCGCAGCCAGGTCGACCTGACCACGCCGTACAGCGTCCGGCCCGCGTAGGCGGTGACGCGGTTGCGGTGCTGGAGCGCGGCGGGATCGACGGTGAACGATTCGTCGGGCGCGAGGACCGCGAAGTCGGCGTCACGGCCCGCCTCGACCGCCCCCTTCCTGTCGAGTCCGGCCAGCGCGGCGGGGGCCGTCGACATCCAGCGGGCCACGTCGTCCAGCGAGTGACCGCGCCGGCGGGCCTCGGTCCAGATGGCGGGCAGACCGAGCTGGAGGGAGGAGATACCGCCCCACGCGGTCGCGAAGTCGGAGGTCTTGAGGTCGGTGGTGGAGGGCGAGTGGTCGGAGACGACACAGTCGATCGTGCCGTCGGCGAGCCCCTGCCACAGTGCGTCCTGGTTCGCGGCCTCGCGGATGGGCGGACAGCACTTGAACTCCGTCGCGCCGTCCGGGACTTCCTCGGCCGTGAGGGTGAGGAAGTGCGGGCAGGACTCGACGGTCAGCCGTACCCCCTCCCGCTTGGCCTCGGCGATCAGCGGGAGCGCGTCCGCCGACGACAGATGCAGGACATGGACGCGGGCGTCCAGCCGGCGGGCCGCCGCGATCAGGCCCGCTATCGCGGCGTTCTCGGCGTCGCGGGGCCGGGAGGCGAGGAAGTCGGCGTACTTCGCGCCGGCGCGCTGCGGCGCCGCCGCCAGTTCGCGCGGGTCCTCGGCGTGCACGATGAGCAGCCCGCCGAAGCCGGCGATCTCGGCGAGCGACCGGTCGAGCTGTGCGGCGTTCAGCTCGGGGAACTCCTCGACACCGGACGGCGACAGGAACGCCTTGAAGCCGAACACCCCCGCGTCGTGGAGGGACTTGAGGTCTTCGACGTTGTCGGGGAGCGCCCCGCCCCAGAAGCCGACGTCGATGTGCGCCTTGGGGCCGGCGACCTCCCGCTTGATCCGGAGGTGGGCCGTCGTGGTGGTCGGCGGGAGGGAGTTGAGCGGCATGTCGACGAGGGTGGTGATGCCGCCGCACGCCGCCGCGCGGGTGGCGGTCCAGAAGCCCTCCCACTCGGCGCGGCCGGGGTCGTTCACATGCACATGGGTGTCGACGAGACCGGGGAGGACGACGTCGTCACCGACGTCCTCCAGTCGGGCGCCGGGCGGCAGTTCGGAGCCGTACCCCCGCTCGTACGGAAGCACGGCCGCGATCACGCCGCCGGCGACGGCGACCGACGCCGGGCGGGTGCCCTCGGGGGTCACGACGCGCGTCGAGCGCAGCACCAGGTCCACGTTCCGGTCCAGGTCGGTCACCGGCCACCCTCACTTCCGTACTTCTGTACGTCCGTACTGTCCACGCGAAACTGGCCACACGAACGCATCATCGAATTCAACGAACTGTTGAAGGAGTCTTCATGCCGGACCGGGGTCCGTCAAGGCCGCTCCGTCCGGAACGCGCCCACTGCACTACACTGAAGTATTTCCACAGAGCGAAACTCGACTTTCACCAGACAGAAGCCCGCGTCATCACCAACCGTACGGACCGATCACGCCGGGTGACGGTCGACACCCGGACAGACACCCTCTGACCGGCGAATACGTGGCACGGCCGAACGGCCCGCGGACCGGTGGCCCGCCGGGCCGCCCGGTAAACTGCTGACTCGCCCAGCCCGTTCCGACGCCCCGAAAGGACCGTTGTTGTGCCGACGTCCAGCGCCGCCAGTGCCAGCGCCACCGACGCCGCCAAGCCCGCATCCGCGAGCGGCGGCGTCCAGTCCCTCGAACGCGCCTTCGATCTGTTGGAGCGGATGGCGGACGCGGGCGGCGAGGTCGGCCTGAGCGAGCTGTCGGCCAGCAGCGGTCTGCCCCTGCCGACCATCCACCGGCTGATGCGCACGCTCGTCGCCTGCGGTTACGTACGACAGCAGTCGAACCGTCGGTACGCGCTCGGCCCGCGCCTCATCCGGCTCGGCGAGTCCGCGTCGCGGCTGCTCGGCACCTGGGCGCGGCCGTATCTGGCGCGGCTGGTCGAGGAGACCGGCGAGACGGCGAACATGGCGCTGCTCGACGGCGACGAGATCGTGTACGTGGCGCAGGTGCCGTCCAAGCACTCGATGCGGATGTTCACCGAGGTCGGCCGGCGGGTGCTCCCCCACTCCACGGGCGTGGGCAAGGCGCTGCTCGCGCACACGCCGGCCGACGAGGTACGGGCGCTGCTCGCGCGTACGGGTATGCCGGCGGCCACGGAGAAGACGATCACAACGCCGGACGGCTTCCTCGCGGCGCTCGACGTGGTGCGCGGGACGGGTTACGCGGTGGACGACAACGAGCAGGAGATGGGGGTCCGCTGCCTGGCGGTCCCGGTGCCCAACTCCCCCACCCCCGCGGCGATTTCGATCTCGGGGCCGGCCGGTCGGGTCACGGAGACGGCCACCGAGAGGATCGTGCCGATACTGCAGGAAGTGGCGCGGGAGCTGTCCGAGGCGCTGGCGATTACGGCCGCGGCGGCCCACCAGCAGTCGTAAGTCGGGCGTGCTCGGCCGACTGCCCGTCGACTCGCCCGTCCGTCCGTCCGCCCGCTCGGCCGATCGAGACGCGAGGCCCCGGACACGAGACGCGAGGCCCAAGACACGAGCGCCGTACGCCCCAATCCCCTGGGGCGTACGGCGCTCAGGCACCTCGAAGCCGGTACCCGATACCTGAAAGACCGGGTGAGCGGCAGCCCTCCCTGGTGCCTCAGTGCCCTGATCAGTGCGCTAATTCTCCGAAGAGGTCGACCGCCTTCCTGACATCCATCAGGGTGGGCGCCAACGCGCTCACCGAGCCGATCGAGCCGACGATCAGCAGCAGCGAGCGACGCATCCGCAGAATCTCCGGATCGCCTCCCGCCACCATCGCGGCCATCGCGGCGAGTTCTTCCTCCGCGATCCCTCTGTCTCTGAACTCACTCGGATACACGGCGAGTTCCCGTCTGAGACGCGCAACGGCGAACCGCAGCCCGGTCAGTCTCGGATCCTCGCCCCGCTCTGTCACTCGCGTATGCCCCACGCTCCGCAACAAAGTTCTTCCCCCTCGCACGCCATGGTGCATGTGCCTTCGGCATGGTGCTCGCCCCTCCGGCGCCTCCCTTGAAACACGCCCGGCGCCGCGAGACGCGGGACAGTAAACGCCACACGGGCGGCCCCGCGCCACCGGATGGACAATATTCAACTTGTTCGGTCGACGTATCGCCAGGTGGGGGCCGCGCAACGATCTGACGCACCGTCCGACAGCGCCGGGCGCTGTGGCGCAAAAGGGCGCTTGCGGGCCCGGGTGAGGTATGCAGAACCCATGAATGACAACGATCACGGAGAGTCGCCGGTCGCCGGGCTGCTGCTCGCGGCGGGGGGCGGGCGGCGGCTGGGCGGGCGGCCGAAGGCGCTGCTGCCGTACCGGGGGCGCCCGCTGGTGGAGCACGCCGCGCGGTCGCTGCGCGACGGCGGCTGCGAGCGGGTGCATGTGGTGCTCGGCGCCGCCGCCGCCGAGGTGCGGGCCCGCGCCGAGCTGCCGGGCTGCGTACTGGTCGACAACCCGGAGTGGACCGGCGGCATGGGCTCCTCGCTACGGGCCGGGCTGGCCTCACTGGCGGCGGCCTCCGCCCACTCCGCGGCGCTGGTGATGCTGGTGGACCAGCCCGGGATCGGTCCGGCGGCCGTAGCCCGGGTACGGGCCGCGTACCGCTCCCCCGGCACACTCGCCGCGGCCTCCTACGGAGGCGAGCGCGGCCATCCGGTGCTGTTCGGCGCGGACCACTGGGCCGGCATCGCGGCGGATGCGACGGGCGATCAGGGGGCACGCGGTTATCTGAGGTCCCACGCGCGCGACATCGTGCTCGTGGAGTGCGGGGATGTCGCGGAGGCGTACGACATCGACACGGAGGAGGATCTGTCGCACCTTGAGTAAGGACGGTGGCACTGAGCGCCACGATCTGTCGTGCCAGAGAATCTCGACATCAACAAACCATTGAACTTCCACGATGAGGAAACTACTATCCACAGGTCAGAAGCGCCCGACCCCCCGGAAGGCGCCCGCGACCACAGCCCGGCGTCCCGGCACCCAGTGCCGCCCACCTGACCCGGCGGTCGCCGAGGGCCGCCGCCCGTCGAAGGAGTGACAGCTCATGTCCGCACCAGCGCCGTCCCCACTGGCCGTCGTCGATGCCGACACCCTGCCCCGGCAGGACGAGGTTCTCGACCACGCGGCTCTCGCCTTCGTGGCCGAGCTGCACCGGCGGTTCACCCCCCGCCGCGACGAACTCCTGGCCCGCAGGAGCGAGCGCCGCGCGGAGATCGCCCGTACGTCGACGCTGGACTTCCTGCCCGAGACCGCAGCCGTACGCGAGGACGACTCCTGGCGCGTCGCGCCGTCCCCGGCCGCGCTGAACGACCGCCGGGTGGAGATCACCGGACCCACCGACCGGAAGATGACGATCAACGCGCTCAACTCCGGCGCGAAGATCTGGCTCGCCGACTTCGAGGACGCCTCGGCTCCCACCTGGGAGAACGTCATCAACGGCCAGCTCAACCTGCGGGACGCCTACGCGCGGAAGGTCGACTTCACCGACCCGGCGTCCGGCAAGTCGTACGCGCTCAAGGCCGCCGACGAACTCGCGACGGTCGTCATGCGCCCGCGCGGCTGGCATCTGGACGAGCGCCACCTCCGGGCCGAGGGGCGCGCGGTCCCCGGCGCGCTGGTCGACTTCGGGCTGTACTTCTTCCACAACGCCGAGCGGCTCGTCGAGCTGGGCAAGGGCCCGTACTTCTATCTGCCGAAGACCGAGTCGTACCTGGAAGCGCGGCTCTGGAACGACGTGTTCGTCTTCGCCCAGGAGTACGTGGGCATCCCGCAGGGCACCGTCCGGGCGACCGTACTGATCGAGACGATCACCGCGGCGTACGAGATGGACGAGATCCTGTACGAACTCCGCGACCACGCCTCCGGGTTGAACGCCGGCCGCTGGGACTACCTCTTCTCGATCGTCAAGAACTTCCGGGACGGCGGCCCCAAGTTCGTCCTGCCGGACCGCAACGCGGTGACGATGACGGCCCCGTTCATGCGCGCGTACACCGAACTCCTCGTCCGCACCTGCCACAAGCGCGGCGCGCACGCCATCGGCGGCATGGCGGCCTTCATCCCCTCCCGGCGCGACCCCGAGGTCAACAAGGTCGCCTTCGCGAAGGTCAAGGACGACAAGGACCGCGAGGCGGCGGACGGCTTCGACGGCTCCTGGGTCGCCCACCCCGACCTGGTCCCGATCGCGATGGCGTCCTTCGACGCCGTCCTGGGCGAGCGCCCGAACCAGAAGGACCGCCTCCGCGAGGACGTCTCGGTGACGGCGCCCGAACTGATCGCGATCGACTCCCTCGACGCCAGGCCCACCTACCAGGGCCTGATCGGCGCGGTCCAGGTCGGCATCCGCTACATCGAGGCGTGGCTGCGCGGCCTCGGCGCGGTCGCCATCTTCAACCTGATGGAGGACGCGGCGACGGCAGAGATCTCCCGCTCCCAGATCTGGCAGTGGATCAACGCGGGAGTGGTCTTCGAGAACGGCGAGACGGCCACCGTCGACCTGACCCGCAAGATCGCGGCGGACGAACTGGCCGCGATCCGCGCGGAGATCGGCGAGGAGTCCTTCACGGCGGGCAAGTGGCAGCAGGCCCACGACCTGCTGCTGACGGTGGCACTGGACGAGACCTACGAGGACTTCCTGACGCTCCCGGCCTACGAACAGCTCCGCGGCTGACAATCACGGCGGCGACAGGCGGGCTGTGGTGCACAGTCACCGGCCCTCTCCGCACGGGGGCGCCGCGGTGACCGGCTACGGCGCCGGGTCGACCGGCTACGGCGCCGAGGGGAGTCTCTGGGCGCCGATCACCGGCAGCAGTTGGAGCTTGTCGTAGCTGTCGCTGCCGGGTGTGGCGGTGAAGATCAGCAGGGCCTGGTCCTGTTCGAGGTCGTACAGCATCTGGCAGTCCACCTCCGGCACGCCCATCTCGGCGGTCCGGATGCGTTTGCGGTGGCCGCGCCGGGCGGTGATCTCGTGCACGCTCCAGAGCCGGGCGAACTCGGGGGCTGACGTCGAGAAGTCGGCGGGCGAGGGCGGCGGCCCGGCCCGCCGGGCCCTCGCGGGCGGCGAGGGACCGCAGATCGGCGGCGAAGGCCCGGCTGTGCGTGCCGTGGTCCTCGCGCGGATAGAGCCGGCGGGTGTCGGGCCGGGTGAACCAGCGGTGGAACATGGAGCGGTCGGGCCCTGCGTAGGCGGTCTCGTCGCCGAGCAGCGCGACGGCCGGCGGGGTCTGCAGCAGGGTCTCGCCGAGGCTGGTGACGACCTGCGCCGGGGTGTCCCGCAGCCGGTCGAGCACGCGCATCAGGCCGGCGTCCACGTGCTCCAGGCGGGGATCGCGGGCCGGCGTGGGATGCCCCGCCGGACGGAACAGATGGTCGCGCTCGTCCAGGGACAGATGCAGGCCCCGGGCGATGGCGGCCGGCATCGGCTCCGAGGGGCGGCTGCCGCGCTGCTGCTCGATACGGCTGTAGTAGTCGGCCGACATACCGCACAGGGCCGCGACCTCCTCGCGGCGCAGCCCGCCGGTGCGCCGGCGCGGCCCCCGGGACAGCCCCACGTCCTCGGGCTGCAGCGCCTCCCGACGGGTGCGGAGGAAGTCGGCGAGCTGGCCGCGGTCCATGCTCAGCGCGCCGCGGGGACCGCTGGGAAGCCGACGTCGGCCAGCCGCTCGGCCTCGGCCCAGATCCGGCTCGCCGAGTCACGGTCCTCGGCGGTGCGGTAGAGCTTCTGCTCGGCGGGCCCGCCGGTGAGGTGGGCGAAGCCGTCGGGACCGTAGAAGGCGCCGCCCCGCGCGTCGGGGCTGGTCGCCGCGTACAGCGTCGGCAGCGCCCCGGTCTCGGGCCACTGCACGAGGAACGGGAGGATCTTCGGCGCCTGCCGGAAGGTCTTCGTACGCATGCTGATCTTGTCGCTGCCCAGGTTCCATCCCGAGGTCTGCAGGTTGGTCACCGTCAGGCCCGGGTGCGCCGTGTTGGACACGATGCCCCAGCCTGCCGCGCGGCTGCGCCGGTCCAGTTCGAGCGCGAACAGCATCTGGGCCAGCTTGGACTGGCCGTACGCCTTCATGGCCTCGTACTTGCCCCGGTACTGCAGGTCGTCCCACCGGAAGGACCCCGAGCGGGCGGCGAGGGCGGACAGTGACGTCACCCGCGCGGATGCCTCGCGCAGCAGCGGGAGGATACGGGCGGTCAGCGCGAAGTGGCCCAGGAAGTTGGTTCCGAATTGCAGCTCGAACCCGTCCTGGGTCTCGTGGCGCGTCGGCGGGGTCATCACCGCGGCGTTGTTGATCAGGATGTCGACCGGCCGGCCGTCCGCGAGGAGTCTGTCGCCCAGCGCGCGGACCGACTCCAGCGAGGCGAGGTCGAGATCCGTCGTGGTGACCCTGGCTCGCGGCGCGGCGGCGCGGATGCGCTCGACCGCGGCCGCGCCCTTGCGCGGGTTACGGACCGGCAGCACCAGCTCGGCCCCCGCCGAGGCGAGCCGGAGGGCGATCCGCAGCCCCAGCCCGTCGCTCGCACCGGTGACGACGGCCAGCTTCCCGGTCTGGTCGGGGATCTCGTACGTGGTCCTGGTCATCTCTGTCGGCTCCTTCGCGCGCCCTGCTGCGGTGATTCCTGGGCTGCTTTCAGCGTGCCGGATCGCCGCGGCCGGATTCAGGGACGGTTTGTCCGTGGATACCGGGGACCAGTCTTCTCCGGGCCGGGCGACCGCGCCCCCCGCCTCCGTTGCGAGAGCGCTCTCAAGCGGGTCACAATCGCGGGCATGGCCTTCATACGTTCGTATCGTCCCGGCGACCGCGCCGCGGTGTTCGACATCTGTGTGCGGACCGCCGACGTCGGTCGGGACTCGCGGCATCTGTACCCGGACAGTGAGCTGGTGCCCAGTATCTTCGCCGCGCCGTATGTGGAGTTGGAGCCGGAGCTGGCCTTCGTGCTGGACGACGGGGAGGGGCGGGCCGTCGGGTATGTGCTGGGGGCCGAGGACACGCCGCGGTTCGTGGCGGCCTTCCGGCGGGACTGGCTGCCCCTCGTGGGGGAGCGGTTTCCGGCGCCGGGTGAGGATGTGGGGACGCGTACGCCGAGCGAGGTCATGGCCGGCCTGCTGCATGATCCGGAGCGGATGGTGGTGCCCGAACTCGTCGATCATCCGGCGCACCTGCACATCGACCTGCTGCCGGAGTGGCAGGGGAAGGGCTACGGGAGGGCGCTGATTCTCGCGCTTCTCGAAGCGCTGCGTGGCAAGGGTGTGGGCGCCGTGCATCTGTCGATGCTGACCGCGAACACCGGGGCGCGGGCCTTCTACGACCGGGTGGGGTTCTACGAGATCGACGTGCCGGGGGCGGACGCGGGCGAGGTGACGTATCTCGGGCGCAGTACTGGGGTGTAGCACTGGGGCGTAATACGACGCCCTGAGGGCCTATCCGGCCGCTGCCTCCCACTCGCGCGCGGGGAACGCGCACGTCTCCTCGGCGTGCTCGGCGGGGAGCAGTCGGACCTGGGCCGCGGGGACCTTGAAGGCGGCTTCGGTGTCCTGGTGCCACAGGGCCGCCTCCCCGTCGGTGACGCCGAACGACAGGAGGGGGCGGGACGGGTCGAGTTCGCCGTCCTGGACGTTCAACTCGGCCTTGGGGACGGTCGGTTCGACGCACATCCAGGTCGGTTCGACGCCGAAGTAGGACGGTGGGCGGGTCCGGTGTTCCGCCGCCGACCTCACCGTGTCGACGGCGGCGCCCGCGGAGTCCAGCGCCAGCAGGAGGACCTGGGCGACCACCAGGATCTGCGCGAGCACGTACAGCGGGGCGTTGAGCTGTTCGCCGGGGCGCAGGTAGGTGACGTGGAGGTGCTTGGCCAGGCCCCAGAGGGCGGGTACGACCAGTGCGACGCTCAGGAAGCTCAGCACTTTCAGCGCGGAGACGGCCTGCCAGATGCCGGGGATGTCCAAGTCCCCCGGTGACAGGCCCAGTTCGGTCGCGTAGATCGCGTGCAGCACCGATCCCGACGCCACGACGAACGACGCGAGCACGGTGAACGCCATGGGCGCCGCCCACGCCAGCCACTCGCCCCAGGTCCACTGCCGCACGAGCAGCCAGAGGCCGGTGACGGTGGTCAGCGCCGCCGCGAACGTCAGCACCTGCGAGGGGGGCCACCCGCCCGCCGGCGCGCCGGGGCCGATGGCGAGGAAGAGGAGGAAGCCCGACACCACGGACGTGACGAAGACGCTGAGCGCACGGCCGCCGGACAGGAACATCCGGCTGCCGACGCGCAGGGCCGCGGCGAAGCACAGCGCGCCGAACACCGACCACAGCCAGACGCGGAATCCGGACTGCTGCCGGGCGACCACCGCGCAGAACGACATCGCCGCGAGCCAGGCGAAGAGCCGGTACATCCACCGCTGGCGGTCGTCCTCGCGGCGGGCGACGATATGGGCGCGTTCCTTCCCGTACAGCGGGCGGACGTCGGTGCCGGGGCCGGCCGGGGCGCCGCCGCCCGGCAGGGTCATCCGGGACAGGCGTCTGGCCTCCGACGCCGTGCCGGTGACAAGCATTCCCGTGTCATGACGTCCTCGTCGTTCCGTGTACCGGGCGCGCGCCAGGCCCAGTTGACGGCGCAGCCGCCCCGCGACGGTGAGCGGGCGGGGCTCGGGCCCGCCCGCGGGGCGGCGGGCCGGCTGGTGGGCGGGGCGGTGGGCGACGGTGTGGACCAGCCACTCCGTCAGCAACTCGCGGTCCCGCTCGACCAGTTCACAGCGGCGTACATGCATCTCCAGCCGCGCGGCCTTCGCCAGCCGCTCCACCCGCCAGACCGCGGCGCGTTCGGTCCTGCGGTTGCGCGCGCCGAACAGGCGGACCTCCACGACGTAGAGCCGCGAGGCCGGATCCGGGCGCAGTACGCCGGCGGATATCCCCTCGCCGCGTACGGAACCGTCGACGAGCGGCCAGCCGCGTCGCTCGAACTCCCGCTCCGCCTGCTCCCAGTCGCGTTCCCGCCCCCTGACCTCGACCAGAGCCAGCACCCTCTGGTCGTACCGCACACCCTGCACACGAGCCCCCTTCTCCGTCCTGTGGCCGCGCTGGCACCGTAGGGCATGACAGGTACCGGGCGGCGATGAGTTCTGATGATCGAGCGGGTCTACCGTGCATGGACACTCATACCGATACACAGCTTCCCGACCACGGACCCGCCTGTCGCAGCCTGGCCGGGCTGCTCGACGCCATCGACGAGAAGCAGCTCGGGGCGCCCACGCCGTGCCCGGACTACACCGTGCGGGAGCTGCTCGCGCATCTGGTCGGGCTGACCGTCGCCTTCCGGGACGCCGGGAAGAAGGCGCTGGGGCCGACGACCGACACGCCGCCGACCGAAGGACTGCCGCGGTTGGAGGACGGGTGGCGGGCGGCGCTGCCGACGCAGCTCGACGGGCTGGTCGAGGTCTGGCGTTCGCCCGACGCCTGGCAGGGCTTCACCCGGGCCGGTGGCGTGGATCTGCCGGCCCAGGTGGCGGGGATCGTCGCGCTGAACGAGTTGGTCGTGCACGGCTGGGACCTGGCGCGCAGCACCGGGCAGGCGTACGAGATCGACCGGGCGAGCCTGGAGGCGACGCTGGCGTTCCTCGAACCGGCGGCGGCGAGCGCGGAGGCCGGCGACGCGCCGGAGGGGCTGTTCGGCCCGCCCGTCCACGTACCGGCCGACGCGCCGCTGCTCGACCGGGTCGTCGGGCTGAGCGGGCGCCGACCGGACTGGCGGCCCGGGGAGTGACGCGTCGCTACGCCAGGTCCTCCACCGTACGCAGCAGTGCTCGCGCCTCTTCGCGGAAGCGGGCGTCCGCGCGGACCGTGTCGTTGGAGAAGCCGGGTATGAAGACGTGTGCGTCGCGCTCCGCCAGGTCGGTCAGCCGGCGGAGCTGATCCGCCGTCAAGTTCCTTGCCCCGAAGGCCCGTAGGAAGTCCAGCGTCGATCGCGGGTCCGCGTTGGTCTCGGCGGAGGTCAGGGCCGCGTCCGCCAGGCGGGTGCGGTCCTGGCCCGTCGGGTCGACGGTGAGGAGGGCGAGCGCCGCTGCCGCCGCGTGGTCGGGGTGGGCGAGTTTGCGCTCCAGGAGCGGGGCGAGCGGGCGGCCCGGCTCGCCGAGCGCGCCCGCCGCCCCGGCCGCGCGGACGTTCTGCCAGCGTGTCCAGCCCCCGTCGGCCTCCTCCAGCACTCCGGCGATGATCGCCACGGCTTCGTCCGCGCTGCCCGTGAGCCGCCACAGCGCGCGGGCGATCTCGGTGTCGCCGTCAAGGCGGGGATTGGTGCGCCCCTCCTCCGAGGAGCGGCCCGGTTTGCGAGCCGTGTCGCTCAGCGCGGCACGCAGGTACGGCAGCAGCTCCGACGCCTCCGAACCGCCCAGTTCTCCCGCGAGTTTCGCCGCGTCGGCCACGTCCCGGTCGCCGGAGACCAGCGCGTCGATGACGGCCCGAACCAGCGGCCCGGTCTCCCCCGTGAGGCGGTGCAGCGCCGACCCCACGTCGAGCGGGCTCTGCTCGGTGAGGTCCGCCGCGTGCAGCGCCGCCGCCGCGCGGTCGCGTTCCTCCGGGGGACAGACGGCGGGCAGGGCGCGCAGTACGACGAAGGGGTAGCGGTCCAGCGCCGCCAGCAGGTCAGGCACGGCCGGTGCCGCGCGTTGCCCCCAGCCGGCCAGGACCAGGCCGAGATGGATCGACTCGTTCCACGCGATGTCGCTGGACGCCAGCCGGGCCCGGACGGCGTCCAGCAGCTCCGGCACATACGGGAACGCGTCCGGGCCCCCTTCGCGGGCAGCCTCGTCCCATCCCCCGGGACGCGTCTTCGCCACCGTGTCGAGCGCCTTCGGCCGCCGTGGCAGGTCGGCGGCCAGCAGCGGCGCCGCCGTCTCCGGGGCCGCCCCGACCAGCGCCGCCAACGCGCGGTCGGCCAGCTTTCCGCCCTCGGTGGCGAGGGCCGTGAGCGCGGGGACGGCGGGAGCCGCGTACTCACCGAGCTGTGTGACGACCGAGAGGGCGGGGTCGGCCGACGACGGATCGCCCAGCAGCGCGGCCAACGGCCCGGCGAGGCGGACCGGTGCGGCACGGGAGACGTCGCAGGCGTGCTCGGCCGCCGCGACCGCCTCGGCGCGCGCGTCGGCGTCCGGATGCCGCAGCCCGGCCTCGATCACCGAGAACGCGGCCTCCCTCGCCTCGTCGGTGTCCCGGTCCAGCAGTCCCTCGACCACGTAGCGCAGCGGCTCGTTCTGCTCCATGTCGAACCGCCCCTCGACCAGCGGCTCAAGCGGCAGCAGGGAGATGAGCGCGTCGTGATGGACCGCCGTCCACGGCAGCTCCGCGTCCACACAGGCCAGCAGCGCGGCCAGTCGCACCGGCGCGGCCTCCGCATCGCCCCCGGCAGCGCCGTCCGCGTCACCGCCACTGTCGGCGTCGGCGTCGCCGTCCGTCCGCGAGGCCCCGAGCACGGCCGTCTCGAACTCCCGCGCGCCCGCCGGGTCGAGCCACACCGACCCCGCGAGCACCTCCGCCCGCACCATCGGATCCAGCTCGCCCTCCCAGCACCGCCGCAGCACCGGCAGCACCTGCTCGACGGCGCCCGTCCTGGCCGCCGCCCAGACCGCCGCCTGCCGGACAGAGGTGTCGGCGGACTCGATCAGCGGGAGTATCAGGGGCAGTTGGGCGGTCACGGCCGCCCGGCACGCCCCGGACGTGTCACTCCGTTCGTCCTCGCTCTCGGCGATGAAGCCCAGCAGCAGAAGCATGTCGGCCGGCCTGACTCCGGCGGCGGCCAGCCGGGCGGGATACGGCACGGCATGGGCCGTGGCCTCGTACACCGACCCCTGGTGGACGATGTTTCCGTAGAGCTCGTACAGCGCCTCTTCCGCCTCCTCGGCGTCGTCGCTCGCCAACGCCCTCAGTTGGTCGGGGACATCGTCGGCGCTTCCATAGGCGTGCTCCCGTTCCGCCCATGGCTGTGCGTCGAGATCGGCGAAAATCTGTGCGAGATCCATGGAGAGAATCCTGGCACGAGCCTCTGACAACGCCGCCCGCCCGGCCGCCGCGGGTGGACCGCCTGTGCGTCCGTGGCGGCGGGGCTGTTGACTGGGGTCCTGACCCGGGCCGGGCCGAACCGGACCCCGGGCGGTGAGGTCCGGGCCGAACCGGACCGGACCCCGGGCCGTGAGGAAAGGCCGCTCCATGCCGTACGCGCTCCGCCGTCCGCTGCTCGCTCTGCTGCTGGCGCTCGCCACCCTGTGCGCGGGCACGGCGTGCACCGCCGCCGCGCGCGAGGACACGGCCACGGCGCTGGACGACCCGGCGAAGAAGGAGATCGCGATGCGCCTGGTCTCCAGCGCCGAGAACTCCTCACTCGACTGGAAGGCCCAGTACCGCTACATCGAGGACATCGGCGACGGCCGCGGCTACACCGCCGGCATCGTCGGCTTCTGCACCGGCTGCGGCGATCTGCTCAAGGTCGTCGAGCGTTACGTGGCGGCCCGGCCGGACGCCAACGCGCTGAAGCCCTTCCTCCCGGCGCTCCGCGCGGTCAAGGGCAGCGAATCGCACGACGGGCTCGGCAGCGCGTTCGTCACCGCGTGGCACGAGGCGGCGGACGATCCGGTGTTCAGGAAGACCCAGGACGACGAGCGCGACCGGATCTACTTCGACCCCGCCGTGGCCGCGGGGAAGGGCGACGGGCTGGGCACGCTGGGGCAGTTCATCTACTACGACGCGTACGTGATGCACGGCCTCCGCGACGCGAGCGGCTCGGTCGGCTTCCGTACGATGCGCCAACAGGCCCTGAAGAAGGCCGAGTCACCGGCGAAGGGCGGGGACGAGACCGCGTATCTGAACGCGTTCCTCGACGCCCGCGTCGACGCGATGCGCCGCGAACCGTCGCACTCGGACACCAGCCGCGTCGAGACCGCGCAGCGCGTCTTCCTCGACGCGGGCAATCTGGACCTCGAACCGCCGCTCAAGTGGAAGGTGTACGGGGACAGTTACCGCATCGACGCGAGCTGAGCCCGGCCGGTCGAAACACCCCGCCGCTCGCCCGTCTCCTCGCCCCGCTCACTCGACCAGCGTCCGCTTCGGACGCACCACACAGAACTCGTTGCCCTCCGGATCCGCCAGCACCGTCCACGACTCCTCGCCGGTCTGTCCGACGTCGACGCGCCGCGCGCCGAGCGCGATCAGGCGGTCGATCTCGGCGTCGCGGTCCTCCGCGACCGTCGTCAGGTCGAGGTGGAGGCGGTTCTTGACGGTCTTGCGCTCGGTCGCGGGCACCGGCATGAAGCACATGCCGACGGGTGCGGACTCGTCCGGGCCGATGACCACCTCCCGTTCCCGCTCGGACAGCACGCGCCAGTTCAGCGCCGCCGCCCAGAAGCGGGCGAGGCCGGGCAGATCGTGCGCGTCGACAACGATGTGATGCAGGCTCACGGGCATGGCGGCAGTATGCGCCCGGCCCGCGCCCCCGCGCACCGTGGATTTCTTTGACGCGCCATGGGTGTACGTGACCGTCAACCTTCGGTAGGAAAGCTTCCTAACAGAAACCGAACCGCTCGGTTTCCGTCAGCCCCCCATGGAGGTCCGGTGCCAACCCCCCACAACCGCACCCGCACATTCGGGCTCGTCCCCCGCGTCCTGCTCGGTCTCGTCCTCGTCGCGGGACCCGTCACCGCCGTCGCGCACGCGTCGCCCGGAGGGGACAGGGCCGCCGACGTCACGGCGGCGGCAGGCACGGCGGCGGCAGCCGTCGCCGCCCCCGGCCTGGACGACCCGGCGAAGAAGGAGATCGCGATGCAGCTGGTCTCCAGCGCCGAGAACTCCTCACTCGACTGGAAAGGCCAGTACGGCTACATCGAGGACATCGGCGACGGCCGCGGCTACACCGCCGGCATCATCGGCTTCTGCTCCGGCACCAGCGACATGCTGGACCTGGTCGAGCTCTACACCGAGCGCGCGCCGGACAACCCGCTCGCCCGCTACCTCCCCGCGCTGCGTGCCGTCGACGGCACGGACTCGCACGAAGGGCTCGACCCCGGCTACACCGACGCCTGGAAGGAGGCGGCCCAGGACCCCGCGTTCCAGACCGCGCAGAACGACGAGCGCGACCGCGTCTACTTCGACCCTGCGGTGAACCGCGGCAAGGAGGACGGCCTCGGCACGCTCGGGCAGTTCGCGTACTACGACGCCATCGTCATGCACGGCGACGGGGGCTCCGACGTCAGCTTCAGCGGTATCCGCGAGCGGGCGTTGACCGAGGCCCGGCCGCCGTCGGAGGGCGGCGACGAGACCGCGTACCTGAACGCCTTCCTCGACGCCCGGGTCTGGGCGATGAAGCAGGAGGAGGCGCACGAGGACACCAGTCGGGTGGACACCGCGCAGCGGGTGTTCCTCGACGCGGGCAATCTGAACCTGGACCCGCCGCTCGACTGGAAGGTGTACGGGGAGGACTTCCACATCGGCTGATCGCTCCCCCGGCGGACAGCCCGGATCCTCGGCGTCAGTGCGGCGCGGTGCCGCAC
>NZ_JBHUZM010000148.1:0-18104 GCF_042667665.1 Streptomyces sp. NPDC057307
GGGGCGGGCCGTGGGGCACGTCGTGGAGGCGGTCTAACCCTGTGGGGCGAGGTCGATCTCCGCCGTGCGTTCCTCCGGGGTCTTGCCCAGCAGGGGCTTCTGCATCGCCTGGGCCACGTCCGCCGCCGACAAGGGGTGTTCCTTGCCGTCCGCCTTCGTGATCGTCAGGCCCTCGAAGACGCCGTCCAGGAGGTTCTCGATCGCCGCCCTGTCGTAGACCTCGACCAGTTTTCCGTCGATCGCCTTCATGGAGAGGATCTGCGGCAGTGACCGGTCGGGGCCGAACTGGATCTGTTTGCCGCCCGCCTTGATCGTGATCAGGCCCGACATCGCCGGTTCCGCGAATTCCTTCATCGCGCGGTCGAGTTCGGCCTGATCGATCGTCGGTTCGCGGCTGCTGATGGGCAGTTCGACGCTGTTGGGCTTGCCCGTCTCGACCTGGGCGCGGTACGCGTCCTTCACCGAGATCATCGAGCGCTCGACGTCAAGTGCCTGGCCCGCCTTGCCCGGTACGGGGACGGCCTTGCCCGGTTCGAACTTGATCGTGCCGTCCGCCGCCGAGCCCGAATCGCCCGCGAGGTCGGTGAGGGCGACGCGCAGCTTCTCCTCGTCGACCGGGATCACGGGTTCGGTGACGCGTTCGCCGCCGAAGAGTGAGCCGATCACGGAGACCGGGTTGTAGTCACTGCCCGCCGCGTTGCGGACCGTCGCCTGGCTGTCGAGGCTGAGCCCCGCCTTGTCGGGGCCGAGCTCCTCCTTCTTGCCGCCGACGGACAGTTGGAGCGGCACGGTCGAACGCTTGCCGAGCGTCCCCTCCAGCTTGTCCACCGCGTCGTCGCGGGTGCCGCCGCCGATGTCGACCCCGAGAACGGTGGTGCCCTTCGGCACGTCGGAGTGGTTCAGGAGCAGCCCCGCGCCGTAGGCGATCACGACCAGCGTGACGATGCCCACGCCAGCGCCCATCAGCTTCGAGCGGCCCTTCTTCTTCTTGGGAGGCGGGCTCGTCGTCCGCGCGGGTGCCGGGCCCGAGCCGGGGCCCGCCGGTGTGGCGGACCCGGGCCCCGGGGGACCGGGGAAGTCCGGCGACGAGAAGTCGGGGTTGCCGCCGCCGTGGGACGAGGGCCCCATGGACATGGGGCCGCCGGCCGACGGGCCGGGAGGCGCCGGCAGTTGGCCGTCCTGGAACCGTCCACCGGACAGGTCGGCGCGCGGCACCGGGCCCGTCTGGGAACCGGCGGACGGGAACGGTGAGCGGTTCTCCGAGGGCACCACCGGGATGCCGCTGGTGAGCGTGTCGCCGGACACATGGGTGCCTGGCCCGCCCGGAGGCTCGGGGGCGGGCGGCTGCGGGGTCAGTATGGCCGTGTCGTCGGACATGCGCGGCGGTCCGCCACGGTCGTCCCGGTCGTCGCGACCGGCCGGTGCCGGGGGCCCCGCGGGACCGCCCGTGGCGCCCAGGTCGGCGCCCGGCGGCAGGTCCAGGAAGGCGAGCGACGACGTGCCGCTCGCGGGGCCCGACGTCGGTCCGTCGGGCGCGCCGACACCGAACGCCGGGGTGCCGCCGCCGCTGCCGGGCGGCATGAAGGCGTTGCCTCCGGGAGCCGGCGGGCGTGGCACGCCCGCGCCGCCCCGGGTGTCCGGTCCGGGGACCGCCGGGCCGGGCGCGGTCGCCGCCGCGCCGGCGCCCATCGCCCCGCCGAGCGTGCCCCCGGTCGAGGGCTTGCGCGGCGCGAACCAGTCGCTCGTCGGGGGTTTGTCCGCCGCCGACGCGTCCTCGTCGGCCGCACCCGTGTCGGGTCCGGCGCCGGAGCGCGGCGCGCCGCCGGTGTCGTCGGAGGCGTCCCGGCCCGCCGGTACGGCCGGACCGGCGGGTCCGCCCGCTCCTGAGGGCCCGCTGTCCGTGTCGCTCATGGGCGTACGCATGACGACGGGCGGGATCGGCCGCGAACCCGGGATGTTGATCCGGATGCGCGTGGTCAGCGTTGTCTCGGTCTTCGGCTCGTCCGGCTGGGCCGGGGCCTCGGCTGTCTCCTCCGGAGCGTCCTGCTCAGGGTGCAGCGACGGATACTGGCGGGATCCGTACGGCGGTGTCCCCGAGGGGTACGCGGCTCCGCCGCGCCCTTGGGGCCCGGAGGACGAACTGTCAGTTTCACGACTCAAAGCAGGTTCTCCCGGGTTGGCTCCGCCGCCCGTTCTTACTGGTACTCAACTGTGTGGGCCCCCAAGCCGGAGGCCAGGGGACGGCCCGGAGCGCGCACCACCATACTGTCCTGCGCCGGACCGCACCCGACGACCGGGGGAAGCGTTTATTCCACCGACCGTACGGACGGGGTCAATTCGGGCCGACAGCTGCGGGGACGGGCTCATCACTTTCCAAGTCGGCCGGACTCCGTGGCCGGTTGCGGTGACCGCGACATGGTGGCACACATCACAGCCACCACCGCACCGCCGAGCAGATAGACGACCGGTCCCAGGCCCGCGGCGAAGACGCCGTCGCCCTCGGGGCGGCCGAGACTCAGCACGATGACCGCGATCAGCCAGCCCGCCGCGGGAGCGCCGACGCCGAACGAGGTCCCGGTGGCGACCCGCCCTCCGTAGAAGAGGCCCGCGGAGCCGGCCAGCGCGAGGACGAGGCCGCCCGGGAACCAGCCGCCCTGGACGAGCGCGCCCGCCGTACCGACCACCGCCCCGAGCACCAGGAGACCGAGGTACGCGGCGATGCGCCCGGGTCTGGGCGGGGACGTGAGCCACGCACCGGGCTCGCCGCCACCTGCGGCGCCCGCACCCGCCCGGGGGCCGGCGCCCGCACCGGCACCCGCTCTCGTGGCACCGCTCGTCGCCTTCGGGCGGCCCCCCGCGCCCTGGCGCCCGCTCACTCGCCCACCCCCGCGAAGAGATCCGTCTCACGTACGCCGTCGTCCGCGCCGGAGGCGCCCCGCACCAACTGGTAGTACTCCGTGGTGAAAAGCGGCTGTCCGAGGCCGTTGGAGAGCGCGAAGAAGGCTCCGTCCACGACGATCTGGGTCTCATGGGCGCGCATCGCAGCGGCCTTGTGCGCCGCGTACGCCGTCCCGTCGATCTCCGCCGTGATCTCGCCGTCGTCCACCACACCGGGGACGTCGTCGAGGGCCGCCACGCCCTCGAAGTCCGGCCCGGTGGCGCGCAGTCGGGCGAAGCCCTCCTCGGCGGCCGAGCGCGGTACCCGGTTCCAGTAGATCTTCTCGATCGTGTGCGGGGCGCCGAGGCCGGGCCGGAAGTGGCTGTCGGCGGCCAGTTCGGCGGCGCGCGTGGCGACGCGATGGGCCTGGATGTGATCGGGGTGGCCGTAGCCGCCGTGGGGGTCGTACGTCACCAGCACCTGCGGCCGTACGGTACGAATCACCTCCACGAGGTACGCGGCGGCGCCGTCCACGTCAGCGCCCCAGAAGGCGTCCTCGTGGCCGTTCTGCGGGAAACCCATCATCCCGGAGTCCCTGAACCGCCCCCGGCCGCCCAGCAGCCGGTGGTCGCCGACGCCGAGTTCCCTCATCGCCGCGGCGAGTTCACCGTCGCGGTGGGCCCCGAGCGCGCTGAAGGCGCCCGTCGACTCACCGCCGGGCGCCAGATGGGCGAGCGAGGGCGGGATGACCTCGCCCTCCTCACCGAGTGTGCAGGTCACCAGAGTGACCTGGGCGCCCTCGGCCGCGTACTTGGCCATCGTGGCGCCGTTGTTGATCGACTCGTCGTCGGGGTGCGCGTGGACCAGGAGCAGACGACGGTCGGGAAGATCGGTCATGCGCACAGCGTACGAGGCGGGCCCTCACGGGCACGCCCAGGCCGCACGGACGCGGGGACGGGCACGGGAACGGAAGCGGGACAGGCTCCAGGTCGCTCCGACCCTCGGGACACCCCTAGAACTGCAGGTCGCCGATCATTCCCGCCACGTTCGTGGTGAGGTCGCTGATCGTGGGGGCCACCGACGAGCTGGCCAGGTAGAAGCCGAGTAATACGCAGACCAACGCATGTCCGCCCTTCAGCCCGGATTTCCGGACCAACAGGACGACAATGATCGCCAGCAGCACCACCGCCGAAATCGAGAGTGCCACGGCGGTTCACCTCCACAGATGTTCGGCGGATATTCGATCGGGACGAGCAACACGCATGTGCCGGCGGGTACATACCCACTTGGCGCTATGGATCATAACTATCCGCCGGAACGCATCGATCGGTGCACGGCAGCACATGGGGGCGCACGAACGACTGGGACGGACGCTAGGTTCGGTCGTATGACCTCGAGGCAACAACTCTCCTTTCCTCGCCAGTACGCAAGGACCCAGCGGTTCACGCTCGGTGCTCCGCGCGCCTTCACGGTGTCCCCCGACGGTTCGCGGGTGGCCTTCCTCCGTTCCACCTCAGGAACGGACCGGACGAACCGTCTGTGGGTGCTCGATCTCGACGACAGATCGGGTACGGCGCGCGAGCGGATCGCCGCCGACCCGGAGGCCCTGCTGGCAGGCACACCGGAGGAGCTCTCGGCCGAGGAGCGCGCCCGCCGGGAGCGGAGCCGCGAGGGGTCGGCGGGCATCGTCGGCTACGCGGTGGACGGCGCGGCCGAGTTGGCGGCCTTCGCCCTGTCGGGGCGGCTGTTCACCGCCGGACTGCGCGCCGGGACGGCGCGCGAACTGCCCGTACCGGGGCCGGTGATCGACCCGAGGCCGTCGCCCGACGGACGGCACATCGCCTATGTGGCCGGGGGCACGCTGCGGGTGACGGGCGCCGAGGGGGACGGCGACCGTGAGCTGGCGGTGCCGGAGGACGGGCAGACCACGTACGGTCTGGCCGAATTCATCGCTGCCGAGGAGATGAGCCGGTCGCGCGGTTTCTGGTGGTCGCCGGAGTCGGACCGGCTGCTGGTCGCCCGGGTCGACGGCGCGGACGTACAGCGCTGGTGGATCGCCGACCCGGCGCACCCCGACCGCGAACCGTCGACGATCGCGTACCCCTCGGCGGGCACACCCAATGCTGACGTGCGGCTTTATCTGATCGGCCTCGACGGCTCGCGTACGGAGGTGGTCTGGGACCGGGCCGTGTCGCCGTATCTCGCGGCCGTCCACTGGTCGTCGGCGGGCGAGCCGCTGCTGCTCGTTCAGGAGCGGCACCAGCGTTCTCAGCGCTGTCTGTCGGTCGACACGGCGAGCGGTGAGACACGGCTCCTCTGTAAGGAGACGGACCCGGCTTGGCTTGAACTTTTCGCCGGTGTACCGGCTTTGACGCCCGGCGGCGAGCTGGTGCGGATAGTGGACATCCCGGTCGGCGAGAACGGCGTGGACGGGGCGGCCAGGGCGGACGGCACGGGAGCCGAGAGCGGCGCGCGCGTGCTGTTCGTCGGTGACCGGGCGCTGACCGGGCCCGAGTTGCAGCTGCGCGCGGTCCTCGACATCGGCGAGCACGACGTGTTGGTGTCGGCGGCGGCGGGTGAGACCGCCGAGGCGCCCGAGACCGGTGAGATCCATGTCTACCGGGTCCCCTACGGGGACCGTGCCGACCTGCCGGACACCGCCGGGCCGTCAGAGGCGGGCGAGGCCCGGGAGGGCCGTACGTGGGGCCCTGAGCGCGTTTCGGAGGGCACGGGCGTGCACACCGCCGTCCGCGCGGGCGGGGTCATGGTGCTGGCGTCGGCCCGCCCCGAGGTCAGCGGAACGGTGGTGCAGGTGGTGCGGGAGGGCAAACAGCTCGCCGTGATCACCTCGTACGCGCAGCAGCCGAATCTCACCCCGCGCGTACAGCTCACGGAGGGGGGCGCACACCGAATTCCGTGCGCCGTTCTCCTCCCCACGCACTACCGGGAATCGGACGGTCCGCTTCCGGTGCTGCTGGATCCCTACGCGGGTCCGCACGGCCAGCGCGTGGTGGCGGCGCACAATCCGTACCTCACGTCCCAGTGGTTCGCCGACCAGGGCTTCGCCGTCGTCGTCGCGGACGGCCGGGGCAGTCCGGGCCGCTCCCCCGCCTGGGAGAAGGCCGTGAAGGACAATCTGCCGCTGACACTGGACGACCAGATCGAAGCGCTCCAGGCACTCGCCGAGCGGTTCCCGCTCGATCAGTCACGCGTGGCCATCCGCGGCTGGAGTTACGGCGGTTACCTCGCCGGACTCGCCGCGCTGCGCCGCCCCGACGTCTTCCACGCGGCCATCGCGGGCGCCCCGGTGACCGACTGGCGGCTGTACGACACCCACTACACGGAGCGCTATCTGGGCGATCCGGCGGAGGCGGCCGAGGTGTACGCGGTCAACTCCCTGGTCACCGACGACGGGCTCGCCGAGCCCGCGAGTCCGGTGCGGCCGCTGATGATCATCCATGGTCTGGCGGACGACAACGTCGTGATGACGCACACGCTGCGGCTGTCGTCGGCGCTGCTGTCGGCGGGCCGGCCGCACGAGGTGCTGCCGCTCACCGGGGTGACGCACATGACGCCGCAGGAACAGATCGCGGAGAATCTGCTGCTGCTCCAGGTGGACTTCCTGAAGCGTTCGCTCGGAATGCCCTAGGCCGCGGACCCGGCCCGTGCGGACGTGCTCCGGACGTGCTCCGGACGTGCTCCGGACACGGTCCCGTGACGCCGTACGCCCGGCCGGAACCTCACCAGCCGGGCGGCGGCGACGAAGGCGGCGGCGGGCCGAACCCGCCGCCGGCCTGGCCGCCCTCGCCCGCCCGGCCTCCGTAACCACCGGCGCCGTAACCGCCACCGGCCCCGTAACCGCCACCGCCCGCCGGATACCCGTACCCCTGCCCGTGCCCCTCCCGCTCGCGCTGCCCCCACGCCGGCCCGAACGGCCCGGCACCGCCCGGCGTCTCCTCCTCGCCCTTGCGGGCGAGCGCGAACAGCGCCAGGCAGCCCGCGCCGAGCCCGAACAGCAGGCTGGCGAGGGAAAGTTGTTCAATCGTTGCCAACTCGCCGAAGTTGTCGAGCAGTTCGTACCGCAGGGCCCTCGCCAGAGCCGCGCCGCCGACGCCCACCAGCAGCGCGGCGGCCACCATGCCGAGCGGCCGTGAGAACGGTGTGTGGAAGAGCGCCCCGACAGCCGCCGCGAGGCAGAGCAGCACGATCGCCGCGTTCAGCCAGCCCGGCGGGGTACCGAGGAGCGACAGCAGGACCGACTCGCCCGTGACCCGGTCGAGATACGCGTCGAGCCCCAGCTGCCGGCCCCAGTAGACCTCCCAGGCGGCCCAGATGCCCGCCGCGGCGCCGAGCAGCAGGAAGGAGGCAACGGAGACGCCCTGCGTGGGCCGTGTCGGCGTCGGCGCGTACGCGGAGTCCGGCGGCCTGCGCCCGGCCACGGCCGTGATGAGCAGCGCGACACCCACCCCGAGAACGCCGAAGGCGCAGAACAGCGCGCGGGTACGCAGCTCCTCCGTGGCCCGGCCCTCCATCCAGGACGAGCTGAGCACCCAGAGCGCCGGCAGCCGGACGGCGAGCGTCAGGAGGCCGGTGGCGACGAGGGCGGACGCGGCGACCGGCGAGCCCACGACGACGACGGCCACGACCGCGTACACGACCAGCAGCACGGGATCCAGCAGAGAGGTCGCGGGTGGCGCGGCGGCCAGGCCGCTGCCCTGGTCCACCCAGGACCACCACAGATCGACGGGCCCGTCCACCACCCGGAGATCCCGCACGATCCACGCGGCGGCGACGACGGCGAGCACGGCGCACAGCACCGCGCCGGTGATCCTGGCCCCGCGGGTGAATATCACACCGCGATGGTCCCGGTTGAACGCTCCGGGAACAAGGGCACCGGACACCCCGGGAGTCCTACGGGTGACCGGCCGGGACCTCAGGATCCCGGCCGGTCCAACGGCACCCGCACGGCCGTACGTCGACCAATGTGACCCGTCCGTATATCGGCGAAGCGTCGGCGAAGTTTCCTGCGTGTCAACGGACCTGACGTCTCAATCACATCTCCTTGTCCGGATCCGGCCCCTGCTCCCCACCCTCGCCACCCGGCCCGCGCGCCTCTCCGGGCCCGGCCGCACTCGCCACCACCTGCCGTTCCTCGGCGAAGTGACACGCCGAGTCGTGCTCCGCCGGCCCCTCCGTCCCCCGGAAGACCGCGGGCACGGCGAGCAGCGGCACCTCCAGCGCGCACCGCTCCTGCGCCTTCCAGCAGCGGGTACGGAACCGGCAGCCGGACGGCGGATGCGCCGGCGAGGGCACCTCGCCGGTCAGGATGATCCGCTCACGGCCCTCGCGGACCGCCGGGTCGGGCACCGGCACCGCGGAGAGCAGCGCCTGTGTGTAGGGATGGGTGGGGTGTTCGTAGATCTGGGTGTCCGTGCCGATCTCGATGATCCGCCCCAGATACATCACCCCGACCCGGTCGGAGATGTGCCGGACGATCGACAGGTCGTGGGCGATGAAGACGTAACTCAGGTCGAACTCGTTCTGGAGGCGTTCCATCAGGTTGATGACCTGCGCCTGCACGGACACGTCGAGAGCCGAGACCGGTTCGTCGGCGACGATGACCTCCGGCCGCAGCGCGAGACCGCGCGCGATGCCGATGCGTTGGCGCTGGCCGCCGGAGAACTGGTGCGGGTAGCGGTTGATGTACTCGGGGTTGAGCCCGACCACGTCGAGCAGGTCCTGCACCATCCGCCGCCGGTCGCCCTTCGGCGCGACCTCGGGGTGGATGTCGAAGGGCTCGCCGATGATGTCGCCGACGGTCATCCGCGGGTTCAGTGAGGTGTACGGGTCCTGGAAGACCATCTGGATGTTGCGCCGTACGGCCTTCAGCGCGCGGCCGGACAGCCGGGTGATGTCCTCGCCCTTGTAGCGGATCTCCCCGGACGTCGGCCGCTCCAGGTTGACGAGCATCCGCGCCACGGTCGACTTGCCGCAGCCGGACTCGCCCACGACGCCCAGCGTCTCGCCGGGCGCCAGGTCGAAGGAGACGCCGTCGACCGCCTTGACCGCCCCGATCTGCCGTTTGAAGACAATGCCCTGGGTGAGCGGGAAGTGCTTCACCAGGTCGCGTACTTGGAGAATGGGCTCAGACGTCGACGTCATCGAGAGTCTCCCTCCAGAAGAAGCAGGCGCTGTGCCGGTTCTCGTCGACCTCGAAGAGCGGCGGCACGTCCGTACGGCAGATGTCCTGCGCCCGCGGGCAGCGCGGGTTGAAGGCGCAACCGGGCGGGATGCGCAGCAGGTTGGGCGGCAGGCCCTTGATCGCGTACAGGTCCCGGCCCTTCTGGTCCAGCCGGGGGATGGAGTCGAGCAGGCCGCGGGTGTAAGGGTGGGCGGGGGCCTTGTAGATGTCGTGGACGGGGGCGGACTCGACGATCCGGCCCGCGTACATGACCGCGATCTTGTCGGCGACGTCGGCGACGACGCCGAGGTCGTGGGTGATCAGGATCAGCCCCATGTTCAGCTCGCGCTGGAGATCCGCGAGCAGCTCCATGACCTGGGCCTGGACGGTCACGTCGAGGGCGGTCGTCGGCTCGTCGGCGATGATCAGCGAGGGTTCGAGCGCCATCGCCATGGCAATCATGATGCGCTGGCGCATGCCGCCGGAGAATTGGTGCGGGTAGTCGTTCACCCGCTCCTTGGCCGCCGGGATCCGTACCCGGTCCATGAGTTCGACGGCCTTGGCCCGTGCCTCCTTGCGGGACATCCCCCGGTGGACGATGAACATCTCGCCGAGCTGCGCGCCCACGCTCAGCACGGGGTTGAGCGAGGAGAGCGCGTCCTGGAAGATCATCGCCATGTCGGCGCCGCGGATCTTCCGCCGCTGGTCCTCCTTGACCTTGAGCAGGTCCTGGCCCTTGAACAGCACCTCACCGCCCGCGATCCGGCCGGGCGGGACGTCCAGGATGCCCATGATCGCCTGCGCGGTGACGGACTTGCCGGAGCCCGACTCGCCGAGTACCGCGAGGGTCTCGCCCGCGTCGACCGAGTAGCTGACCCCGTTGACCGCCTTCGCGACGCCGTCGCGGGTGTGGAACTCCACCTGCAGATCGCGCACTTCGAGCAACATGGACCGGCTCCTCAGCGCAGCTTGGGGTCGAGGGCGTCGCGCACGGCGTCGCCGAGCATGATGAAGGCGAGCACGGTGATGGCCAGCGCGCCGGCCGGCCAGAGCAGCATGTGCGGGGCGTTGCGGATGAACTTCGACGCGTCGGAGATGTCGATGCCCCACGACACGGACGGCGGTTTGAGGCCGACGCCGAGGTAGGACAGGGTCGCCTCCAGCGCGATGTACGTGCCGAGCGCGATGGTCGCGACCACGATGACCGGGGCGACGGCGTTGGGCAGGACGTGGCGCAGCATCATCCGGGAGTTGGAGGCGCCGAGCGCGCGTGCCGCCTGGACGAAGTCGTTCTGTTTGATGGTGATGACGGAGCCGCGGGCGATCCGGGAGATCTGCGGCCAGCCGAGCAGCACCATGAAGCCGACGACCGGCCAGACGCTGGAACTGGTGACGACGGAGAGCAGGACGAGGCCGCCGAGCACCACCGGGATGCCGAAGAAGATGTCGGTGACGCGGGAGAGGATCGCGTCCCAGAAGCCGCCGAAGAAGCCGGCCAGCCCGCCGAGCGCGGTTCCGACGAGCGCGACGCCGAGGGTGGCGCAGACGCCGACGGTGACCGAGGCACGGGCGCCGTAGACGGTACGGGTGTAGACGTCGCAGCCCTGGGCGGTGAAGCCGAAGGGGTGGCCGGGCTGGGAGCCCTCCTGGGCCTTGGAGAGGTTGCAGGAGAGTGGGTTGCCCGAGGCGATGAGCTGGGGCCAGATCGCGATGATCACCAGGAAGATGATGACGAGGCCCGAGATGATGAAGACGGGGTTGCGGCGCAGGTCGCGCCAGGCGTCCGACCAGAGGCTGCGGGCCTTCTCGTCGGGCCCCTTGCCGTTGCCCTGGTCGAGCCCTTCGAGGCCGGCGCCGTCGCTGGTGGCGAGGTCCATCGCGCCGCCGGTGCCGGTCGGGGCGATGGCTCCTTCGTCCTTCGGGGGCTGTGGCTCAGGCATAGCGGATCCTCGGGTCGAGTACGGCGTAGAGAAGGTCGACCAGCAGATTCGCGAGCAGGAAGATGATGACGAGGATCGTCACGAAGCCGACGACGGTCTGGGTGTTCTGGCGCAGGATGCCCTGGTAGAGCTGGTAGCCGACGCCGTGGATGTTGAAGATGCGCTCGGTGACGATCGCGCCGCCCATCAGGGCGCCGATGTCGGTACCGATGAAGGTGACCACCGGGATGAGCGAGTTGCGCAGCAGATGCCGGGTGATCACGCGATGTCGCGGCAGGCCCTTGGCGATGGCGGTACGGACGTAGTCGGCGCGGTTGTTCTCGGCGATGGAGGTCCGGGTCAGCCGGGTGACGTACGCCAGGGACACGGAGGCCAGCACGAGGCCCGGCACGATCAGTTCGTCGAGCGGGGCCGACGTGGAGACCGACGGGGAGATGATGTTCCACTTCACCCCGAGGAGCAGCTGCACGATCAGACCGGTCACGAACGTCGGTACGGAGATGACGACCAGGGTCAGCAGCAGGACGCCGCTGTCGACCGGCCGGCCGCGCCGCAGGCCGGTGATCACGCCGAGCGTGATGCCGATGATGATCTCGAAGACGATCGCGACGATCGTCAGCCGGATGGTGATCGGGAAGGCCGTGCCCATCAGCTCGGTGACCTTCTGGCCGTTGAAGGCCGTACCGAAGTCGCCGGTGAAGACGTTGCCCATGTAGGTGAGGTACTGCTGCCACACGGGCTTGTCGAGGCCGAACTGGCTGCGCAGCTGCGCGGCGGTCGCCGGGTCGCACTGCCGCTCGCCGCAGAGACCCGCGATGGGGTCGCCCATCACGTTGACCATGAGGAAGATCAGCATCGTCGCGCCGATGAAGACCGGGATCATCTGCAGCAGACGCCGGATCACATAACGTCCCATGAAGGGCTCCGGGGGTCGTGGTCGGGTCCTTGGCCGTACGCCTGTTCTGCCGTACGGGGCGGGGGAAGGCGGGCGGCCCGGCGCGGGGAGGGTGCGCCGGGCCGGACCGCCTCCGGCGTCAGTTGACCTTGATCTCGTTGTAGACAGGGACGCTGAAGGGGTTCAGCGCGACGTTGCTCAGCCGCTCCGAGTAGCCGGCGCTGCCGTTCTGGTACCAGAGCGGAATGGCGGCCATGTTGTCCCGTACGACGCCCTCGGCCTGCTGGAACTTCTTGATCGCGGCCTGGGTGTCGGTCTCGGCGTTCGCCTCGTTGACGAGCTTGTCGAACTGGGCGTTGGTCCACTTGCCGTCGTTGGACGAGGCGTTGGTGAAGTACAGCGGCTGGAGGAAGTTCTGGATCAGCGGGTAGTCCATCTGCCAGCCGGCCCGGAACGGACCCGGCATCTTCTGCTGGGTGATCTGGCTGCGGAAGTCCGCGAAGGTGCCGATCGGCCTGCCCACGCATGCCCGGTCGTTGCCGAGGGTGTTGTTGATGCTGTTGCAGACGGCGTCGATCCAGTCCTTGTGGGAGCCGGTGTCCGCGTTGTACGAGAGCTGGATCCGGCCGCCCGGGAGGCCGCCGCCGTCGGCGATCAGCTTCTTCGCGGCGGCGGGGTCGAACTCGCACGCCTTGCCGCAGAGACCGGCCTGGAAGCCGCCCGCCTTGCCGAGTACCGGGGAGGTCCAGTCGGTGGCCGGGGTACGGGTCTTCTGGAAGATCGTCTCGGTGATCTGCTTGCGGTCGATCGCCATCGACAGACCGGTGCGGACCTGCTTCGCGCCCGCGGTGTTCCACGCCTTGTCGTAGAAGGGGAAGGCGAGGGTCTGGATGATGCCCGCGGGGGTGTTGATGTAGCGGGATCCCAGGTCGGAGGGCGCGTTCTTGAGCTGGGAGGCGGGGACGTCGTCGACGAGGTCCAGATTGCCCGCCGTCAGGTCGGTGTAGGCGGTGTTGTTGTCGGTGTAGACCTTCAGGTCCACGCCGCCGTTCTGCGCCTTGTCCTGGCCGGGGTACTTGTCCCACTTGCGCAGGGACATCTGCGAGCCCTTGGTGTACGAGTCGATGCTGTACGGCCCGTTGCCGACCGGCTTGGAGAGCCAGCCCGCGTGGTCCTTGAAGAACGCGGAGGGCAGGGGCGCGAACGCGGCGTACCCGAGGGTGTCCGGCCAGGTGGAGAACTTCTGGGAGAGCTTGACGGTGAAGGTCTGGGGGCCGGTGACCTTGAGGCCGGACATGGTGGTGGCGGTGGGCTTGCCCGAGTCGGGGTGGACGGCCGTGTAGCCGTCGATCTGGCCGAAGAAGTAGGCGTTGCGCTGGTTGTTCGTCAGGTTCGCGCCGTAGTTCCAGGCGTCCACGAAGGACTTCGCGGTGACCTTCTCGCCATTGCTGAAGGTCCAGCCGCTCTTCACGGTGATGGTGAAGTTCGTCGAGTCCTTGGTCTCGATCTTCTCGGCGAGCATGTTCTCGGCCTTGGCGGTCTTCGGGTTGTACCGCTTGAGTCCCCGGAAGACCATGTCGAGGACCTTGCCGCCCTGGACCTCGTTCGTGTTGGCGGGCTCCAGCGGGTTCTGCGGGTCGCCCCAGGACGAGCTGAGCACTCCGTCGGCGCCACCCCCGCCGCCGCTGCCGCTCCCACCGCCGCCGCCGCAGGCAGTCGCCGTGAGGGCGACGGCGAGCGCACCTGCGGCCCACTTGGCGTGCGTGGCTCCGCGCATGGAGTTCCTCCTGAGTCCTGACTGTCACTTAGGCCCAAATATCACTCCCTTTCAGATTTTGCGCATGTATTGGGCACCCGTGCGGGGAAACGGGGGTCCGGACGGTGCCCGGCGGGGTCCCGCGGACATGACAGAGGCCCGGACCGCGTACGGTCCGGGCCTCTCGTCGTTCGCTCACCGACACCTCACACGGCGTGGATGACGTTCTTCTCCTCGGCGAAGTGGCAGGCCGACTCGTGCGCCGCCGGGGTGGTCGAGGCGACGAAGCGCTCGGGGATCGCCAGCAGCGGGACCTCCTTGGCGCACTTCTCCTCGGCCTTCCAGCAGCGGGTACGGAAGCGGCAGCCGGACGGCGGGTTCGCCGGGGACGGCACGTCGCCGGAGAGGATGATCCGGTCGCGGCCGCTGCGGGCCTCCGGGTCGGGGACCGGGACCGCCGACAGCAGCGCCTGGGTGTAGGGGTGCGTCGGGTGGTCGTAGATCTGGGTGTCCGTACCGATCTCGGCCATCTTGCCGAGGTACATGACACCGACCCGGTCGGAGATGTGCCGGACGATCGACAGGTCGTGCGCGATGAAGATGTAGGACAGGTTGAACTCGTCCTGGAGCTTCTCCATCAGGTTGATGACCTGTGCCTGCACGGACACGTCCAGCGCGGAGACCGGCTCGTCGCAGATGATGATCTCGGGGTTGAGCGCGAGACCGCGTGCGATGCCGATGCGCTGGCGCTGACCGCCGGAGAACTGGTGCGGGTACCTGTTGATGTACTCCGGGTTCAGTCCCACGACGTCGAGCAGGTCCTGGACCTTGCCCCGCCGGTCACCCTTCGGCGCCACCTCGGGGTGGATGTCGAAGGGCTCGCCGATGATGTCGCCGACGGTCATCCGCGGGTTCAGCGAGGTGTACGGGTCCTGGAAGACCATCTGGATGTTCCGGCGGACCGCCTTGAGCGCCCGCCCGGACAGCCGGGTGATGTCCTGGCCCTTGTAGAAGACCTCGCCCGCGGTCGCCGTCTCCAGCGTCATCAGCAGCCGGGCGACCGTGGACTTGCCACAGCCCGACTCGCCGACGATGCCCAGCGTCTCGCCCTGGTGGAGGTCGAAGGAGACCCCGTCCACGGCCTTGACCGCGCCGACCTGGCGCTTGAAGAGGATGCCCTGGGTCAGCGGGAAGTGCTTGACCAGGTTGCGGACCTGGAGGATGGGCTCCCCGCGCTCGGCCGGCGCCTCGATGGCGGCGACCGCCGCCGACTCGGTGGGGGCGTCGACCTCCTCCACCTTGCTGACGTTGGGGGTGACGACCGCGGACGCGGCGTCCGCCGGCCCGGTCGGGTTCCCGTCCGTCCTGCTGGGCTCAGCCATGGATCGTCTCCTTCCAGAAGTGGCACGCGCTGCCGCGGCCGGGCAGCTCGGTGCCGTCCTGCTCGGTCACCGGGTCGAGGACCGGGACATCCGTGCGGCAGATGTCCTGAGCCTTCGGGCAGCGCGGGTTGAACGCGCAGCCGGCCGGGATCTTGAGCAGGTTGGGCGGCAGGCCCTTGATCGCGTAGAGCTCCTGCCCCTTCTGGTCGAGCCGCGGGATGGAGTCGAGCAGACCACGCGTGTACGGGTGCGCCGGGCGCTTGTACAGCTCGCCCACCGGCGCGGTCTCCACGATCCGGCCCGCGTACATGACCGCGATCTTGTCCGCGACGTCGGCGACGACGCCGAGGTCGTGGGTGATCAGGATCAGCCCCATGTTGAACTCGCTCTGCAGATCCGCGAGCAGGTCCATCACCTGGGCCTGGACGGTCACGTCGAGCGCGGTCGTGGGCTCGTCGGCGATGATCAGGTCGGGCTCCAGGGCGAGCGCCATCGCGATCATGATGCGCTGGCGCATACCGCCGGAGAACTGGTGCGGGTAGTCGTTGACCCGCGCCTTCGCCGCCGGGATGTTGACCCGCTCCATCAGCTCGATGGCCTTGGCCTTGGCGGCCTTGCGGGACAGCCCCTCGTGGACCCGGTACATCTCGCCGAGCTGGTAGCCCACCGAGAGCACGGGGTTGAGCGAGGAGAGCGCGTCCTGGAAGATCATCGCGATCTTCCGGCCGCGGATCTTCCGCCGCTCCTCGTAGCTCATGGTGAGCATGTCCTGCCCGCGGTACAGGATCTGGCCCTGCGGGATGGAGCCGGGCGGCATGTCGAGAATGCCCATGATCGCCTGCGCGGTCACGGACTTGCCGGAGCCGGACTCACCGAGCACGGCCAGGGTCTCGCCCGAGGACACGCTGTAGTTCACGCCGTTGACGGCCTTGGCGACACCGTCCCGGGTGTGGAACTCCACGTGGAGGTCGCGTACTTCGAGCAGTGGGGTGGTGTCCGAGTCGCCCGATCGGGGCGCCGGGACACTTGAGGTTTCTTCGATGATGGTCACGTACGCCCTCCTCAGCGCAACTTCGGGTCGAGGGCGTCGCGGACGGCGTCACCCAGCATGATGAACGCGAAGACCGTGAGGCTCAGCATTCCGGCCGGGAAGAACAGGGCGTGCGGGTTGTCCCTGATGTCCTTGCTGCCCTGGGCGATGTCGATGCCCCAGGAAATGGTCGGGTCGGCGAGGCCGAGACCCAGGAACGACAGGGTCGCCTCGGCCGAGATGTAGCCGCCCAGCGCGATCGTGGCGACGACGATGGTCGGCGCCATGGCGTTCGGCAGGACATGGCGGAAGAGGATCCGCCGGGTGCCCGCGCCGAGGGCGCGCGCGGCCGTCACGTAGTCCGCCTGCTTCGCGGTGATCACCGACGCGCGCATCACGCGGCAGATCGACGTCCAGCCCAGGAAGGCGAGGGCGAAGATCACGACGTACACCTTGCGCTCGGTGAAGGCGTTCAGGACGACCATCGCGCCGAGCAGGAAGGGGATGCCGAAGAAGATGTCGGTGATACGGGAGATGATCGAGTCGAGCCAGCCGCCGAAGTAGCCGGCCAGCATGCCGAGCAGTCCGCCGATGAGCGTCACCGCCGCGGTGACGCCGACACCGACCAGGATCGAGGCGCGCGTGCCGTAGACGACACGCGCGTAGATCGAACGGCCCTGGCCGTCGTAGCCGAACCAGTCGGGCTGGAAGAAGCTGCCCAGCTCCGGCTTGGTCAGGAAGTGGTTGGTGAGGTCGCCGTCACGCGGGTCGACGCTGGTGAACAGCCCCGGGAAGGTGGCGACGACTATCAGGAAGAGCAGCAGGATCGAGGAGATCCAGAACATCGGGCGGTGCCGCAGGTCGTACCAGGCGTCGCCCCACAGGCTGCGGGGCTTGCCCTGGGACTTGTGGCCTTCGGCCGCGGTCTCGGGAGCGCCGGCGGCCGGGGGCGCGATGGCGTCGGTGGCCGCGTCGGTCTTGGTCTTAGTCACGTCAGGCATACCGGATCCTCGGGTCCAGGACCGCGTACAGCAGGTCGACGACCAGGTTGATCAGAAGGATGATGAGCACGAAGACCGTGACCACGCCGACGATCGTCGAGCCCTCACGGCCTTGGAGCGCCTTGAAGAGCAGGTTGCCGACACCCTGGACGTTGAAGATGCCCTCGGTGATGACCGCGCCGCCGATGAAGCCGCCGACGTCGGTGCCGAGGAACGTGACGACCGGGATGAGCGAGTTGCGCAGCAGGTGGACGCCGACGATGCGGCGTCGCGGCAGGCCCTTGGCCATCGCGGTACGCATGTAGTCGGCGCGCAGGTTCTCGGCGAACGTCGTGCGGGTCAGCCGTGCCACGTACGCCATCGACAGCATCGCCAGGACGAAACCTGGTAGGAACAGCTGGGCGTAGTCCGTGGAGTCCTGCACATTGGGCGCGACCCACCCCAGTTCGTCGGCGAGGACGAAGCGTGCCAGGTAGCCGAGCACGAACACCGGGATCGAGATGACGACGAGCGTGAAGATCAGTACGCCGGTGTCGACTGCCTTGCCGGCCTTCAGGCCCGCCCAGGCGCCGAGGCCGATACCGATGACGATCTCGATGATCAGGGCCACCACGGTGAGCCGGAGCGTCACCGGGAAGGCTTCGGACATCTCGTCGGCGACCTCGCGGCCACCGAATGTCTTGCCGAAGTCTCCCTGGAGGAGACCCCACATGTAGTCGACGTACTGCTTCCACAGGGGCTGGTCGAGCCCGAAGTCAGCACGTAGCGCGGCGACCTGCGCGGGGTCCGCCGCCTTGTCACCCCACATCGCCCGGATGGGATCGCCGGGAAGGATGTGGACCATAAGGAAAATAATCAGAGTGGTCCCGATGAATACCGGGATCATCTGGAGCAGTCGCCTGGCGACGTAACGCCCCATCATGCCTCCATGCCGTGAGGGGTCGGCGATGGCCTACGTAGTTTTCTCCGCCACGGGGTATGGGGTGGAGTCTCCCGGGGCCTCGGCCTTGGCCGGGCCGGTGCCGCCGCTCCCCCTGGAGC
>NZ_JBHUZM010000149.1:0-17802 GCF_042667665.1 Streptomyces sp. NPDC057307
CCCGGTGAACGTCTCCACCCACAACGGCTCAGCCTTCAACACCCCACCCATACAACGGAAATGCCCGATTCACAGCCTTCTGCAACACGCTTTAGTGCGGCGGGCCCGGTGCCTCGGGCGGGGTGCCGGGCCCCGAGCGGTAGTGCAGGAGCAGCACCGAACGCACCGGGCCGTCGTTCGCCGCGTAGCGGTGCGGCAGGGAGGCGTCGAACGACACGTAGTCGCCGGGGCCCAGCTCCACCTGGTGGCCGTCCACCTCGACGGACAGCGTGCCGCTCTGCACCACGGTGTGCTCGGTGCCGGCGTGCCCGAGTGACGGCTGCTGCGAATCGGCGCGTACCTGCTGGTCGTAGACCTCCATGATGACCCCGCCCGCCTCGATCCGCCGGAGCGGACGCAGGTCCACGCCCTCGCCGCTCAGCACGTCCACCTCGGCCGCCCGCACCACGGTCACCGCCTCCGCGTGCCCGGTGTCCAGCAGATCGGAGATGGGCACCCCGAGGGCGCGGGAGAGGCTGAAGACCGTCTCGATGGTCGGATTCCCGGTGGCCGACTCCAACTGCGACAGGGTCGCCTTGCCGATCTTGGACAGCCGGGACAGCTCGGACAGCGACAGGCCGCGACGGCTCCGCTCCCGGCGGAGATTGGCGGCCAGCGTGCTTCGGACCGGGCTGCTGGGGGACATCGGGCGATCTCCTTCGACCCTCAGGGCTGTTCGCTTCAGTGGGCGGTGCGTGGCAAGGCTGCGTTCGATATTACGAACGATTCATCGCGGACGCCAACTCGCCGGACAGGGCCCGGACCCGCCGGATGGATCCGCCTGCCCGGATCCGCCGGGTGGACCGCCGGACGAGGCCCGGCGGCCAACCGCCGTCATTCCGCGTCGAACGGCACCGTACGCCACGGGCTGTCCGGCGCCGTCGCCAGCGCCCGATGGGCGTCGAGCACCGTCGTGTACCAGGGGCCGAACTCCTCCTCGTCGAAGTGGAGACACCGCCCCAGCACGTACCCGGCGGAGAACTCCTCCCACGAGCCGTACACCGCCCGCGCGGCCCCCGACGCGCGCTCCAGCGCGGCGTACATCTCCGCCTCGGTGGCGTACCGGGCGCCCCGGCCCCAGCGCGCCATCTTCGAGCCGCGGCCGAGGTCCCACGCGGCGACCGAGCGGACGACACCGTCGGGCGGCAGGAGCCCGTCGGCGCGGAAGCGGGACTCGTAGCGCAGCAACTTGCCCACCAGCGACCGCAGATGAACCACGAACACCTCGAACTCGGCGTCCTCGGTCGAGGCTCCGGCCCGCAGGATCGCCTGGTCGCGCAGCGTGGCCTCCACACAGTCGCGCCACTGTTCGGCATCGACGCGCCGGCCCTGCGCGGCGATCAGCGCCGTACGCGCTCCGAGTACGAAGTCCCAGTACCACGGGCTGACTTCGCGGTCGAGCAGCCGCTCCTCCATCGCGAGCCAGTCCGCACGGTCATGGACACTCCACGAGTCCGCGACGCGCTCCCGCTCGCCCTGGTAGCCCATGCCGTGCCAGTGGGTGGTGTTCCACGCGTCACCGTTGGTGAAGCACAGGTGCGCGCCGCAGGCCAGTCCGTGCAGCAGCGGGCCCGTGGGGAGCGCGCCGGTGCGACGCGTCACCAGACGGTTCATCAACTCGTCGGAGGAGAACAGCTCGTGATGCAGGTCCAGCCATACGTCACGCTCGTCGTCGTCCGTGGGGAAGAACTGCTCGCAGGGCGTGGCCGGGTTGACCGCGAGGACGTCCACGTCGTCGGCGAGTATCTGCGCGAGCGCGCCCAACGTCGTGTACTCGTACACGAGATACGGGTGCGGTCGGGGCAGCAGACCCGCCGTGTAGACCGGCGCCACCGTGCGGCCGTCGGGCGTCGTGGTGGTCAGCATCGGGTACGAGCCGTCGCCGGCGGCCCGCGCCTCGTCGAGCCGCACCGGGTAGTACACGCCCTCGACGGCGAGCGCCCGCAGATAGGCGTACGCGTTCCCGGATCGGGCCAGCTTGTACAGATGCTGCTCCAGATCGGCCGGCGCCGACCACCGGACCCCGTCCTGCGGGGTGGGGACGAGCGGGAAGAACTCGTCGTGGACCTCGTCCTCGGCCAACATCTGCATAGGTGCCTCCCCGTACCGGTTCCGACCTCGCGCGGCTGCAAGATCATCCTTACGTTACCGGTGACGACAGGCGCTCCCGTACACCCTCCATACACGCAACTGCCCCTGGGTGACGGCGAGATGGCCAGCTCCGGGTGATCCCCGGCACCAGCCCGGCCGTCAGTGGCCCGGCTTCTCCCAGACCGAGACATGCGCGCCGCTCTCGCCCGTGAACGGCTCGCCCCGCCAGGCCTCCCACCGGTCGCGCAGCCGCATTCCGGCGAGCTGGGCCATCAGGTCGAGTTCCGCCGGCCAGACGTAGCGGAACGGCACCGACCAGTACGAGCCGCGCCCGTCCACGACCTCCACGTAGTTGGAGCTCATCTCCTGCGTCGCGACGTCGTAGATGTCGAACGACCAGCGGGTGGGGCTCGCATGGAACGGGACGAGATTCTGACCGGCCGGCAGCTTGCGCAGCTCGGGCACCATCGTCTCGATGACGAAGCGGCCGCCGGGCGCGAGATGGTCGGCGACATTGCGGAAGCAGGCCACCTGGGCCGCCTGTGTCGTCAGATTCATGATCGTGTTGAAGACGAGGTACGCGACGGAGAACGTGCCGTCCACCCGCGTCGTCGCGAAGTCCCCGATCGTCACGCCGATCGCGTCGCCGCCCGGCTTGTCACGCATCCGGGCGACCATCGCCCGCGACAGATCGATGCCGTGCACCGGGACTCCGCGCGCCGCCAGGGGGAGGGCGACCCGGCCCGTACCGACGCCGAGTTCGAGGGCCCGGCCCCCGCCGGCGAGATCCGCCAGCAAGTCGGCCATCGGGGCCAGGGTGTCCGGATGGAACTCCCGCGCCGACGGGTTGTCGTACGTGGCCGCGACCCGCTCGCCGAAGTACCCGTCCTCATCGTCCATGCGCCAGACCGTAGGACAGCGGGAGCCGGCGGCGCCGCTGATTTTCCGCGTGGCTGGATATGCTCGGCCGGAAAGGGACAAGTGTGACTCCGACCCCACCGGGAGACGAATGTACCGTTCACGACGCCCCGCGTTGATCGTCGCGCCGGAACGGCTCCTGGCCTTCGGCGACGCCGTGTTCGCCATCGCCATCACCTTGCTGGCGCTGGACATCGACGTACCGGACGGCCTGCCCGAGGGCCGGCTCGACGACGCGCTGCGGGATGTACTGCCCGACGTGGGCGCGTTCCTGCTGAGCTTCAGCGTCATCGGACTGCTGTGGCTCGCCCATCACCGCATGTTCGCGCAGGTCGGCCGGATCGACCGCACGCTGTTGTACCTGTACTTCGGGCTCCTGGCCGTCGTCGCCGCGCTGCCCTTCCCGACCCGGCTCGTCAGCGAGTACGGCGACACGACCGTCGCCACGGCGGTGTACAGCGGTGTGATCGGCCTCGCGTCGCTGCTGACGACGGGGATGGCGTTCCGGCTCCTGCGCCGCCCGGGGCTGCGGAAGCCGGACGTGCCGACGGCGCGGGTCCGCCGGACGGTGCTGGAAGGGGCCGTCGTCGCCGTCGTGTTCGCGACGTCGGTGCCGGTGGCGCTGGTCTCGCCGTCGGGCGCGAAGTACTGGTGGCTGCTCATCGTGCCGCTGCGCCTCCTGCTCGACCGAGGCGCGGACCCGGACGAGGGCACGGACAGCGACAGGGGCACGGACAGCGACACGGGCACGGGCAAGGTCCCGACGGCGTGAGCCGGGCAGCCGCCCCGCTCACGCCGTCGCCCATGCCCACGCCGCCCGCCCCGCGTCAGCGTTCGCCCCGCCCCGGCCCCGGCCCCAGTTCCAGCCCCGGCAGCGCCCGCAGGAAGCGCAGTTGCTCCAGGTCCTGGAAGTAGCCGCCGCCCTCGTGGCGGTTCCACGGCCAGACCCGGATGTCCTTCGGCCCCGACCAGTGGTTGTACGCCGCGAACACCGTGGACGGCGGGCAGATGTCGTCCATCAGCGCCGCCGAGAACAGCGCCGGAGCGCTCGCACGGGCCGCGAAGTTGACCCCGTCGAAGTAGGACAGCGTCCTGAACACCCGCTCCGCCGACTCCCGGTGGGTCCGCAGATACGTCCAGATCTCCCGGTACGCGTTGCCCTCCACCACCTGGAGCGCGCGCCGGAAGTGGCAGAGCGACGGCTGGTTGACCAGGGCCGCGCTCACCTCGTCGCTCAGCGCCGACGCGGCCAGGGCGATGCCACCGCCCTGGCTGCCGCCGGCGATCACGATGCGCGCCGGATCGACCGACGGATGGGTCCGGGCCGCGTCGACCGCCCGGACCGCGTCGGTGAAGACCCGGCGGTAGTAGTAGTCCGCCGGGTCCTCGATGCCCCGGGTGACCATGCCCGGCGACGACGCGCCGCCGCTGCCGTGCGGGTCGCCCGTCGCGCCCGGCTGGAGCGAGCCGCCCTGGCCGCGCGTGTCCATCAGCAGATGCGCGTAACCGGCCGAGGGCCAGGTCAGCCACTCGTACGGGAAGCCGCGCCCGCCGCCGTACCCGAGGAAGCCCACCACGCACGGCAGCGGCCCGGTGGCGGAGGCCGGCACCAGCAGCCAGCCGGCCACCGGGTCACCGCCGAAGCCCGGGAAGCTGACGTCGTACACGTCCACCTCGGTCAGACAGGCGTCGTACGGCGTGAAGACGGCCGGGCGGTCGTGGCTCCGCGCCTCCTTGAGCGTGTCCGCCCAGAAGGCGTCGAAGTCCGACGGCTCCTCCCGGTCGGGGAGGTAGCCGCGCAGCTCCTCCAGGGGCAGGTCCATCAGCGGCATGGCAGCGGTTCCTTCTCGCGGCGACAGGTACGACGGGGCGGTTCGGGATGGCGGGTACGAGGGACGCGGATCAGGGGGTGGCCGAGTCGTTGTCGTTCAGGCGCGGTCGGCGCCGTGCACGGTGAGTGTGTCGGGGGCGTCCACCCGGACCTGACCCGTCGCGTCGAGCCGTACGGCCAGAGGTGCGCCCGCCACCCGCAGACCCGTCAGGTTCAGCGGGCCGATGCCCTCGGCGGCGCGCGGTGAGAAGCGCAGCGTGCCGGCCGGTACGTCGGCCTCCAGTCCGAGCGCGGCCGTGAGCAGCGTGACGGCGGACGCCGCCGACCAGGCCTGCGGGCGGCACGACGCCGGATACGGGGCGGGCACGCTGTCGGCGGCGGAGCCATGACCGGCGAACAGTTCGGGCAGCCGGCCCTCGAACGCCGCCGACGCGGCGACCAGACCGTCGGCCAGCGACGCGGCCTCCGCCGGGAAGCCCGCCCGGACCAGACCGTGCACGGCGATGGCGGTGTCGTGCGGCCAGATCGACCCGATGTGGTACCCGAACGGGTTGAAACCGGTGGATTCCGTGCTCAACGTGCGCAGTCCGAAGCCCGAGTTCAGCTGCGGTCCGGCCAGCCGGGCGGCGAGCAGCGCGCTCTCCTCCTCGTCGAGCAGGCCCGTGCCGAGCAGATGACCGAAGCCCGAAGTGACCGAGTCCACCGGGCGTTTGGCGGCGTCGAGCGCCACGGCGGGATAGCGGCCCGTCTCGTCCTCGACCCAGAAGCTCTCCCGGAAGCGGCGCTTGAGGCGCTGCGCCCACTCCTCCCAGCGCTCCGCGCCGGGCCGCCCGAAGGTGCGTAGCAGCGCGGCGCCGCCCATGGCCGCCTCGTAGCCGTACGCCTGTACCTCGCACAGCGCGATGGGAGCCTCGGCGAGCCGCCCGTCGCGCCAGCGGATGGCGTCGCCGGAGTCCTTCCAGCCCTGGTTGGCGAGCCCGTGACCGGACACGTCGATGTACTCCAGCAGGCCGTCGCCGTCCGCGTCGCCGTACGTGGCCAGCCACTCAAGGGCGGCCTCGGCGTGCGGCAGCAGGTCGCGTACCTGCTCGGGGTCCAGACCCCAGCGCCAGGCGTCGTGCAGCAGGATCACCCACAGCGGGGTGGCGTCCACCGTGCCGTAGTAGACCGGCGGCAGGACCGGGCCCTCGCGGAGTTTGAGCCCCTCACGGCGCACCTCGTGCAGGATCTTGCCGGGCTGCTCGTCGCTGCGGGCGTCGGTCGTGGTGCCCTGGCGGCGGGCGAGCGTACGCAGGGTGCCGGCCGCCAATTCGGTGCCGAGCGGCAGCAGCATCCGCGCCGCCCACAGCGAGTCACGGCCGAACAGGGTGAGGAACCAGGGGGATCCGGCGGCCAGGAACTGGTCCTCCGGGTGCTCCGGATCGGACAGCAGCAGCCGCTCCAGGTCGCCGACCGACCGGGCGAAGTACCGGTCCATGCGGTGATCGGCGCTGCGCAGCCCGGTCGGTGACCACGGCACCGCGTCACGCGCCACGGCCGGGAAGCGCAGCGGCTCGTCGTCCGTGACGACGCACTCCAGGGTCGTACGCCACGACTCACGCGCCGCCAGGGCCACCTCGAACCGCAGCTCGCCCGCGGCGGCGTCGATCCGGGGGGAACCGGACGAGGCGCGCAGCCGGACACTGACCTCGTCCTTGCGCCAGACCAGCGCGTCGCCCTCGGCGTCGGCGGACAGCGCGGGGGCCGGGCGGCCGGACTTGACGTCGATCATGCTCGCGAGGTCGCTGCCGGCGGCGACGACGACCTCCACCCGTATGTCCTTGACGCCCGCGTTCGCGATCTCCAACTCCTCGAAGAGCACGCCCGGTTCGAGCGAGCGCACGCGGTGCAGCGTGACGGCCGGGTCGGCGGTGTGCTCTCCGACGCCGCGCAGCACGGCGCGGAACGCCGTCCGGTCGGCGGAGCTGAGGGTGTGGCTCACGGGGAGGACGGGCACGCCCTCGACCCGGACCGACAGTCTTGAGAGCAGTCGGCGATCACCGTGGAAGAAGCCGTCGGCCCCGCCGGCGATGTCTCCGGCCGGCCGGGACAGCACCAGGCTGGGCGCGTAGAGCGTGGTGCAGACGTCGTGCAGAAAGGGCTGCAGGCCCTCGGTGACGACGTCCTCGGGCGGCTGGTGACCGGTGGGGTTTCCCTGGACGACCGTGTTCACTGTGTGGCGCCTCTCGTGATTTGGATCGATCAAAATTCACCTTAACCCTTGCCAACCTGCCATGGGAAAGAGTTTTATCGATCCATTGCAGATGCGGCGCCGCATTTCGAGCGGCCGCCGTGCGTGGATCGGAGGCCGTTGGTGGCACGTACGACGTCGGCAGGCGGGCGCAAGTCAGGGCCGGTGACCCTGGCCCTCGTGGCGCAACGGGCCGGGGTGTCCACACAGACGGTCTCCAACGCGCTGAACTCACCCGAACTCCTCGCGCCGCCCACCCTGAAGCGGGTACGCGAGGCGCTCGACGAGCTGGACTACCGGCCCCACCAGGCCGCCCGCTCACTGCGCACCCGCTCCAGCAGACTGATCGGCTACGGTGTCCAGCCGACGCCCCCCGGCCTGTCGACGCCCGTGTCCGACCACTTCCTGCACGCCCTGTCGGACTCGGCGGACCAGGCCGGCTACCGGATACTGCTCTTCGCCGCGCCCCTGGGCACCGACGACGAGGCCGAACGCTACGACGAACTGCTGCGGGAGCACTCGGTCGACGGGTTCGTCCTCAGCAACACCTACCGGGGCGACAAACGTCCGGGCTGGCTCCACAAGAACGCGGTCCCGTTCGTCGCGTTCGGCCGGTGGTCGGCGAAGGACACCGGCGACTGGGTGGACGTCGACGGTGCGCACGGCACCGCCGCCGCCGTCGACCACCTGGTGGCGGCCGGGCACCGGAAGATCGCGTTCCTGGGCTGGCCGCGCGGCTCGGGCGTCGGTGACGACCGGGCCGGCGGCTGGCGCGAGGCCATGCGCCGGCACGACCTTCCGGTTCGTGACCTGCGGGTGTCGTCCCTGGACGACGTGGACGCCGCCCGCACCGCGGTCGCCCGGCTCGTGGGCCGCGCCACCGCCGTGGTGGCGGCCAGCGACACCCTCGCGCTCGGCTGCTACCGGGCGCTGCGGGACGCGGGGCTGAGCCCGGGGAGCGACGTGGCGGTCGTCGGCTTCGACGACTCACCCGCCGCGGGTCTCCTCTCACCCAGCCTCAGCAGCGTCCGCCAGCCGCTCGACGAGGTCGGGCGGGCCTGCACCCGGATTCTCATGTCCCGCATAAAGGACCCGGACTCCGCACCCGAGCGCGTGCTGCTGGCGCCCGAACTGATCGTCAGGGAGAGCTCGTCGGCCGAGCCCCGGCCCTGACCCCCGTACCCCCCCCAGGCCCTGCCCCCCGTACCCGCCCCCCGCTCGCACCCCCGGCCGTCCGGCCCCTCCCCAGGCCCCCGGCCACCGAATCCCCCGACAGCAAGTCCCCGACAGCGACAGCTGGAGAGAGAAGCAGATGAAAAAGAACAGAGCCGCGACCGTCGCCGCCGTGTGCGGCGCGCTCCTGATAACCGGATGTTCCTCCGACTTCGGCAGCGACAGCAGCGCCGAGCAGAAGAGCTCCGGCAAGCAGAAGCTGACCGTGATGATCGGCTCGTCCGGCGACGCCGAGACGAACGCCGTCAAGGCCGCGGCCGACGCCTGGGCGAAGAAGACCGGCAACACCGTCACGGTCACCCCGGCCCAGAACCTGGACCAGCAGCTCGGCCAGGCACTGGCGGGAGGCAAGCCGCCGGACGTGTTCTACGTCGGCTCCTCCGTCTTCGCCAACTACGCCAAGGGCAACTCCCTGTACGCGTACGGCGACAAGCTCAAGGACAAGGAAGACTTCTCCGCCACGCTGCGCAGCTCCTTCAGCTACGAGGACAAGTTCGTCTGCGCCCCGAAGGACAGCTCCACCCTCTCTCTGGCGATCAACACCAAGATGTGGGAAGCGGCCGGGCTGACCGAGGCCGACTACCCCAAGACCTGGGACGATCTGACGAAGATCGCCAAGAAGCTGACCACCGGCAAGGTCCACGGCCTGGTCGCCAACGCCAGCTACAACCAGCTCGGCCCCTTCATGAAGCAGGCCGGCGGCTGGGTCACCAACGCCGACCAGACCGAGATCACGGCCGACAGCCCCGAGAACATCGAGGCGCTGACGTATGTGAAGAAGCTGCTGAACGACAAGGTGCTCGCCTTCCCGCAGCAGGTCGACGCGGGCTGGGGCGGTGAGGCGTTCGGTACGCAGAAGGCGGCCATGACCATCGAGGGCAACTGGCTCACCGGTGCCATGACCAACGACTACCCGGACGTCGACTACAAGGTCGTCCCGCTGCCCGAGGGCCCCAAGGGCCAGGGCACGCTCTCCTTCAGCACCTGCTGGGGCATCGCCAACAAGAGCGCGCACCACGACGCCGCGGTCTCGCTCGTCGAGGCGTTCACCACCGCCGAGCAGCAGATGAACTTCGCCGACGCGTACGGCGTGATGCCCTCGCGCACCAGCGCGCTGGCGACGTACGAGGAGAAGCACCCGCAGGACAAGGCGTTCGTGGACGGTTCCGCCTACGCGCAGGGCCCGGTCACCCTCCCCGGCTTCACCAAGGTCCTCCAGCAGTTCGACACGGACCTGGCCGAGTTGGCGACCGCCGACCCCAAGAAGATCCTCGGCGATCTTCAGACCAACGGTGAGCAGATCCTGAAGAGCAACGGCTGACGGATCCCCGTCCCACCGTGTACGACACCCGCCGGGGCGCACGGCCCCGGCGGGTGCGTGAGGAGAGAGAAACGCAATGAGTCAGTACGGCAGCGGCAGCGGCCCTGTCGCGGCGCCGCCCACCGCGGCCGGCGGCGACGGGGGCCGCGGAGACCTTGAGCCCGGCGGAGGCCCGGCAGGCAAGGGCCGGCGCCCCCGCCGCGGGTCGTCGTCCGGCATCAAGGGCCGGCAGGGAATGTGGGGCTGGCTCTTCGTCAGCCCGATGGTGCTGGTCCTCGGACTGTTCCTGCTGCTGCCCATCGGGATGGCCCTGTGGGTCAGCCTGCTGAACTGGGACGGGCAGTCCAACCCCTTCACCGGCGCCGCCGACTTCATCGGGCTCGACAACTACTCGAACGTCCTGAGCGAGGACGGCCTCGACCGCACGCTGTTCATGACCTCGGTGCGCAACAACCTCTACTTCGTCCTGCTGGTCGTACCGCTCCAGACAATTCTCGCCCTCGCGCTCGCCGTGGCCGTCAACAGCCGCCGCATCAAGGGCAAGAGCCTCTTCCGGACGATCTTCTACTTCCCCTCGGTGACCAGCTCCATCGCCATCTCCACCGTCTTCCTCTTCCTGTTCCAGGGCAGCGGCGCCGTCAACGCGCTGCTGAAGTGGGTCGGCATCACCGGACCGAAGTGGTTCACCGACGCCAACGGCCTGGTGTGGACGGTGCTCGGCGGTCTCGGCATCGTCGACCCCGACAAGCCGACGGCGGCGCTCGCGTCCAACGGCTTCCTCGGACTGTCCTGGTGGGACTGGCTGTCCGGCCCCTCCATCGCGATGTGCACGATCATCGCCCTGATCGTGTGGACGTCGTCCGGCACCTACATGCTGATCTTCCTCGCCGCGCTGCAGGACGTGCCCGCCGAGCTGGAGGAGGCCGCCCTGCTGGACGGTGCCAACCGCTGGCAGTCGTTCCGCAACGTCACCATCCCCGCGCTCCGCCCGGTGATCTTCCTGGTGGTCACGCTCGGCCTGATCGGCAGCTGGCAGATCTTCGACGCCGTGTACGTGATGAGCCAGGGCGCCCCCGGCAACACCACCCTCACCCCCGCCTTCCTCTCCTACACCGCGGGATTCCAGGACTCCGAGTACGGCCGCGCCGCGGCCATCGCGTTCATCCTGCTGGCGATCATCATGGTGATGACCCTGATCCAGCGCGTACTGCTGCGCGACCGTGACAAGCCGGTCCGGACGGGCAGGCGCTTCGGGGCCATTCGCCGGAGGACTTCATGAGTACGGTACCGACGACCCCATCGGCGCGGAAGACCCCGGCGAACTGGCAGCCGCGGACCCCCGACAGCACCCCCGCCGGGCCGCGCGTCCCGGGCGGTACCGGCCGGCGGGTCCTGCTCGTCGTCCTGTATCTGCTGCTCACGGCGGTCGGGCTGGTGTATCTGCTGCCGTTCGCCATCCAGATCGTGACCTCGTTCAAGACCGATCCCGACGCGGCGGCCAATCCGCTGTCCCTGCTGCCGGACCCGTTCTCGCTGGAGTCCTACCGACGGCTGTTCGGGCTCGGGAACGCCGGTGACGCGGTGCCGTTCAGCACCTGGCTGAGCAACTCCGTACTCGTCACCCTGTTCATCACCGCGGGCCGGGTCTTCTTCGACTCGCTGGCCGGGTACGCGCTGGCCCGCCTCGACTTCCGCGGCCGCAACCTGCTGTTCAGCGGGCTGCTGACGGTGATGTCGGTGCCCGGTGTGGTGCTGCTGATCCCGAAGTTCCTCGTCCTCAACCAGCTCGGGATCTTCGACACGTACGCCGGCATGATCGTCCCCCTGCTGGTGGACGCGGCCGGGGTGTTCATCATGCGGCAGTTCTTCCTCTCCGTGCCGAGGGAGGTGGAGGAGGCGGCCAGGATCGACGGCGCCAGTGTCTTCCGCACCTTCTGGTCGGTGGTGCTGCCCATGGCCAAGCCCGCCCTGATCACCCTGACGATCCTGTCGTTCCAAGGATCGTGGAACGAGTTCACGCACTTCCTGGTCGCGACCCAGTCGCCGCAGTACCAGACACTGACGACGGGCCTCGCGTCCTTCGTCTCCGGGAGCCTGAGCAGCGGGACGCAGTATCCGCTCAAGCTGACGGCGGCCCTCTTGGCGACCATCCCGGTGGCGGTGCTCTTCTTCGTCTTCCAGCGCCACTTCGTACGGAGTGCGAACTCGGGTGCGGTCAAGGAATAGGTCAAACTTCGCGGACTGCCTGCGGTCCGGTGAGACGGCTGGTCAGAATGTGGCATGGTCATCCGCCGTCTCAGCTACCTCCTCGACCGGGAGCCGGACACCGGCAGCGTCCGGCTCCAGCCGCTCCCGTCGCCCCGGTCGCCGGAGCCGACGCCGTCGGAGCGTTCGGCGGGCGGGGACGGGGCCCCGGGCGATCTGCTCGCACAGGTCGAGCAGGTCATCGCCCTCACCCACCGCTGGACGCCGCACGCGGTCCTCAGCTGCAGCCGGCTCCCGGCCGGCGGCAGCCTCCTGTGCAACGGCCGTACGGACCATGAACACCCCGGCGCGCGACGGCAGTTCATCGACGCCGTGCACCTCCCGGCCGGTGCCTCCGGGTTCGACCGGGTGTGGCCGATCGACACATGGCGCTCCCGGTCCTGGGACACCCCGGCGCCGGCCGACGGGGACCTGCTGCCCGCGCCGGAAGGGCACTTCGACCGGCCGCTGCTCGTCCGGTTCGCCCGGGAGCAGGCGTCGCGCCTCGCGCCGTTCCTCGCCGACGTACGCCGCCTCTGGGCCGACCCCGCCGGCCGGCAGATCGTCATCGCCGAGGAGGACCCGGAGACGGTCGTCCGCTGGATCGCCCTCGCCTGCGCGTCGCTACCCGAACACCTCGCCAGGGAGCTGACGTTCGTCACCCACGCCGACGAACCGCGTGAGGCGCCGCAGCAGATCGTCGGGATCGGCCCCGGCTCGTCGTTCGACCGGCACGATCCGCTGCTCGTGCGGCATCTGTACCGCGTCCACGACGGCCTCGGGGGACCGGGCAGCCCCTATCTCCCCGATCCCTGGGCCGAGTTGATGGCCGCGCTGTGGCAGGCGGGCGCCCCGCCGATCCCCTCGGCTCCGGTCGCACCCACGTCCGGCGCGACGTCCGGTGCCACTTCCGGTACGACGTCGGCCGCCGACCCGTTCGACCTCGCGGCACTCGTCCCCCAACTCCTCAGGTTGGGAACGGAGTCGGGGGACAGGCTGACCGCACTCCACAGTGACTCCCTGCGTACCGTCGTCACCACGCTCGCGTCGGCCGTGCGGGACCAGAGCCAAGGCACCCCGGCGGTCGAGGAGTTGACCCGCGTCTGCCAGGAGCTGGGCAAACACTGCCCCGAGAGCGTCACCGACCCGTTGGCACTGGCGCTCGCCCGGCGGCGGCTCGCCGCCGCGCTCGACCAGGACACCGAACTCCGGCACGACCCGCTCGTCGGCCTGCCCCTCGGAGAGTCGGCACAGCGCTCCCTGCGTACCGAGTTCGGACCCGGCTTCGACAAGGGCCTGGCGCGCCGACTGCGCGGCCCGGTCTCCGCCCTGGCCGGGCCGTTGCATCTCGCGCTCGTCCTGCACGGCCACCAGGGCGTCGGCGTCGAGGACGCGGTGAACAAGCTGGTCCGGGTACTGCTCCAGCCGTACGGCTCCGAGTGCGCCGACGCCGTCGCCGTACTGAAGAACGTCGGCCACCAGGGGCTCAACCGGCTCGTTCTCGAACAGATCGCCGTCAAGACGGCGGGCCGACGCAGCGACCTCTTGAGGGAGCTGCTGATGTCGCCCCAGGGCGAGTGGGTGCGGTCCCACCTCAAGTCCGCGCCGCCCTCGGTGAGCCTGGTCGAGCTGGCCGTCCGGTGGGGCGGACCGCCGCACCACCTGCGGGGAACGGACCTGTTCGCGAAACTCGCCGAACCGGCCCCCGGAGCGGCCGGGTCGGTCGCGGCGGACCCACCGACACTGGAGACCCTGTGGTGGCTCGTCTGGGGCTCCGGCCAGCCGGAGCGGGCGCACTTTCCCGGCATCATCCGCATCTGCGGCGCGGAGGCGATCCTCGCCGCCGGTCTCGGCACCCGGTTCCTCATCTGGCTCACCTCGCCCGGACGGTTCGACCGTGAGCTGATCGACTTCGCCCACGCGGTCCACCGTCGCTCGGGGCTGGGCGGACGGGAGCGTGCCACCGCCCAACTCATCGTCCTCGCCGACGACTTCGCACGAACGGGCGAATCACCCAGGGACGTCGTGGACCGCGTCGGCGAACTGCGCAGGGACGCCCCGGCCGTGGACGCGCTGGTCTGGGACGGCGTCCAGCACCTGCTCGCCCGCGGCTTCGCCCGCCTCACACCGCACGACCTCTATCAGTCGGGCGCGCTGTCGTACCTCGCCAACGGCGAACCGGCGCTGCAGCACCACTACCGGGCCGCCGTCCAGGCCGAGTTCGCCGACGACGCCGCGGTGAACCGCATGGCCGACCGGCCGGACGCCGTCGCCGATCTCTTCTACGTCTGGCGCCGGGACCTGACCAGATCCTCCCGCGCATGGCACGCCACGGTCGAGGAGCTGCTGCGGGGGACCCTCGGCGTGGTGCTGGGCCGGATGAACGAGGAACAGCGCGGTGCCGTCGCCACCCGGCTGGTGCGACGGTCGAGGGACTGGCTCCTCACCTGGCAGGGCTGGACGGACGAGATGACGCGCGGCGGCGGCCGGGACACCCAGATCCCCGGTGCCCCCGCCACGTACCCACCGGCACACGGGCAGCAGCCGGCCCCGCACGTTCCCGGGCAGCCGCCACCGCCGAAGCCGGGCGAGTTGCCCCCGGTCCCACAGCAGTACCCGCCCGGATACTCGCCGTCGCACCCGCCGCCGTACCCGCCGCGCTGACCGAAGGGACCGGTGTCCCAGCCCGACACACCTACCGACACGGCCTCAACTAGGCTTCCGACCACCGCATTTCAGCACCACCGCGACGCATCACCCGCGACGTATCACCCGCAACACATCAACGCAACGCACCACACAGGCAGAACAGGCAGAACCAGGCGTGCGCGAACGAGACGCCTCGGGGGAGAGGACCAGCGTGACCATCATTCTCGACGTGCCCGGCGGCAGTATGGCCAGCCGCCCGGCACACTTCATCTGGATGCTCGACTGCTCGGGCTCCATGGGAGTGAACGGCAAGATCGGCGAGTTGAACTTCGCCATCCGTGAGGCCATTCCGGAGATGCAACAGGCAGCCCAGTCCAACCCGGCCGCCTCCCTGCTCGTCCGCGCCATCTCCTTCGCGAGCGGCGCGAGTTGGCACATCCAGGAGCCCACCCCGGTGGACCGGTTCACCTGGGACGACGTGCACACCTACGGCGCCACCGACATGGGCGCCGCCTTCCGTATGGCCGCCGGCGCGCTCCAGACCCCGCCGATGCCGCAGCGCGCCCTGCCGCCCGTCCTCGCCCTGGTCTCCGACGGCCAGCCGACCGACGACTGGCGCTCCGGGCTGCGCGCCATCGACGACACCCCGTGGGGCAAGCGCGCCGTGCGGGTCGCCGTCGCGATCGGCGACGACGCGGACAAGAGCATGCTCAAGGAATTCCTCGGCAACCCCGAACTCGAACCACTGCTCGCCAAGAATCCCCGCCAACTGGCCGCCGCCATCCGCTGGATGTCCACCGCGGTGGTGAAGGAGGCGTCGGCGCCGAAGATCGAGGACGCCGCACCCGTGAATGTCTCACCCGTCGTGCCGCTGACCAAGGACGAGAACGACATCTGGTGAACGACACCGGGACACCCGCCGTGGTGTGGGAACTCCTCGACGGAGGAGTCAAAGGGGTCGCCAAGAAATACAGCCAGGACCGGGGCGAGGCGCTGACGACGGCGGACGGCCGTGCCGTCGTGCTGGCCGTCGCCGACGGGCACGGCTCGCGCGCGCACTTCCGCAGTGAGCTGGGCGCGGGCTGGGCCGTGGAGGCGTTCACCTCCTGCGCCCGGGTGTACGCGCGCGAGGTCGTACGACGCGGTGACGACGCGGCGAACTGGCCCCGGCTGCTCGCCGAGGCCCGCACACTTCCGCAACAGGTCGTGCACGCCTGGCGCCGTCGCGTCCTGATACATGAGGCCAACTCGCCCGCGCACGGCGCGAGTTCGACGCCGAGCAGCACACCGAGGTCGACGCCGAACAGCACACCGGGCACGACGTCGCAGAGCACGGCCGGCACCACCGCCGGATCCGCTCACGAGGCCGACCTCGCGGTCTACGGCAGCACACTGATCGGTGCCGTCCTCACCGAACGACTCCTGATCTGCTGGCAGTTGGGAGACGGAGACATCGTCCTCGTCGACGCGGACGGCACGACCCACATGCCGCTCCACACCGGCCCCGACATGGGCGACGAGACGGAATCGCTCTGCGAGCCCGAAGCCTGGCGCAAGGCGCGGCTGCACTGGCAGCCACTCACCGGCGGCCCGCCGCCGGGCGTGCTGCTCTCCACCGACGGGCTCTCCAAGAGCTTCGCCGACCACGAGGGGTTCCTGGCCTTCGCCACCGGGGTGCGGTCGCGGGCCGCGTCGCACGGCGTCGCGGCCGTCCAGGCCCAACTCCCCGACTGGCTGGGCCACGCGGCCAAATACTCCGGGGACGACGCGACACTGGCGGGCGCCTTCCCGGCGCCCGGTCCCGGCGCCGCCCACCACCCCCACACCGACACGCACTGAAGCAGAGAGGTACCGCATGGCGAACGGCATGCTCCTGGCCGGACAGACCCTGCTCACCGAATCGGGCGACCGGGTCACGGTCGCCGAACTCTTCGGCTCGGGCGGCCAGGGCGAGGTCTATCGGGTGCGGACGCCGCACGGCGACCGGGCCGTGAAGTGGTACTACCCACAACTGGCCGACGCCCGGCAGCGACAGATCCTCGAAGGGCTCATCCACCACGCCTGGGGCGACGACCGGTTCCTGTGGCCGCAGACGGTCGTGATGGACCCGGACGCCTCGTACCCGGGCTTCGGCTATCTGATGGACGTACGGCCCCAGCGCTTCCACGACCTGCCGGCGCTGTTCCGCCGCGACCCGTCGGTGGCGGCGACCACGCTGCGTACGCTCGTCGCCGCCGCGCTGCACACCGTCGAGGCGTACTTCACCCTGCACTCCAAGGGCATCGCCTACCGCGACATCAACTGGGGCAACATCTTCTTCGACCCGGCCACCGGCGACGTGCTGGTGTGCGACAACGACAACGCCGTGGTGGAGGGCGAAGCCGCCGCCGTCGCCGGGACGATGGACTTCATGGCCCCCGAGCTGGTGCGCGGCGACAAGGGCGCGCGGCCCGGCATCCAGACCGACCTCCACTCGCTCGCCGTGCTGCTGTTCCTGCTCCTGATGAACCATCACCCGCTCGACGGGGCGCAGGCGTTGCAGATCCGCTGCATGGACGAGGCGGCCAAGCGCAAGATGTACGGCACCCACCCGCTGTTCATCTACGACCCCGCCGACACCCGCAACGCGCCGGTACCCGGCGAGCACCCGACCGTCATCGCGACCTGGGGCGCGCTGCCGAAGATCCTGCGCGACCTGTTCGTCAAGACCTTCACCCACGGGCTCACCACGCCCTCGACGCGGGTCCGCGAGTCGCAGTGGCGGGACGCGCTGAGCCGGGTACTCGACGCGATCACGGTGTGCGCGTCCTGCGGCCGGCAGAACATGACCCAGCCCGACGGCCCCGCGCCCGACTGCTGGAAGTGCGGCAAGACCGTGCAACTGCCCCCGAAGCTCGAAGTCGTCACGGGGCGCGGCGCCCTGCGCACCCGCCGGGCCATCCGCCTCGATCCGAAGGCACGGGTGTACGCACACCACCTGCTCGACGACCCGGAGCGCCACGACTTCACCGCCGTGGTGGGCGAGATGACCGAACACCCCCAGCAGCGTGGGCGGTTCGGCCTCACCAACCGTACGACGCTCGACTGGAAGGTCCGCCGCGACGACGGCACGGTCCAGGAGGTCGGCCCCGGCCGCACGGTGGCACTGCGCCCCGGACTGCTGCTGGAGTTCGGCGGCGGCACGGAGGCTGAGGTACACGCGTAGAGCCGTTCGTCCTCATACGCCGGACGGCCCGCCTGCTCGGG
>NZ_JBHUZM010000150.1:0-17751 GCF_042667665.1 Streptomyces sp. NPDC057307
CCTCCCCTCGTGGGCGCGCCGGGGCCGGGACATACCGCTGTCAGCCCTCCAGCTCCCGCGCCTGACGGAGCCAGCCGGTGAACAGCTCCACGTCGATGTCCGCCCCGGAACGGAGCTTGACGCCCGCCATCTCCCGTGCGGCGGCCTCAAGTCGGCCGGAAGGGTCGTTGATCTGTTGGCCCTTCCAGAGGCCGAAGGTGACGTAGGAGCTGTACGCCTTGATCAGCGCGACGGGCCGTTCGCCGGGTGCCACGCCCAGACTCCACACCGGATGGCCGTGCCACATGGCCGGGTCCACACCGGTCAGAGCCGCGTCCACGACCTTCCTCACGTCCTCGGCGACGCCGCGCAGGGAGTCGTCGAGGGAGGCGAGGTACGCGTCGACGGTCTCGAACTTGGCCATGGGGATCAAACCTCCGTTTGGTGAGAGCAACTGAGGTGTTGACCGTGGACGTGGACGAAACTCATCGCGCGGCCGCGAAACAGGACGTGGGGTCGGGTGTGGGGTCGGGCGCCGGATCAGGCGGGGCTAGTCGTCTTCCTGCGCCGCGACGAAGGCGGCGATGGCCTCGGAGATGTATGTCTCGGCCACCGCCTTGTCGAGACCGAGTCCGCTGAGCACCCCCTTGCCGTCCTCCAGTTCCAGCAGGGCGAGCAGGATGTGCTCGGTCCCGATGTAGTTGTGCCCCATACGCAGGGCCTCGCGGAAGGTGAGTTCGAGGGCCTTCTTCGCGCCCGCGTCGTACGGAATCAACTCGGGCACGCTCGGCACGGCCGGCGGCAGGACCGCCTCGACCGCGTCGCGCAGGGCCTCCGCCGTCACGCCCTGCGCGACGAGGGCTCGCGCCCCGATGCCCTTGGGCTCGCTGAGGAGCCCGAGCGCGAGGTGCTCCGGTCGGGTCTGGTCGTTGCCCGCGGCGCGGGACTCCTCCTGGGCGGCCATCACCACCAGCCTGGCCCGGTCGGTGAAGCGGCTGAACCCCTGACTGGCGTCGAGGTCGGACCCCTCGCCCGGCTTCGCGACGAACCGCTTCTGGGCGGCCTGCCGGGTGACCCCCATGCTGCGGCCGATGTCGGTCCATGAGGCGCCGGAGCGTCGTGCCTGATCCACGAAGTGGCCGATCAGGTGATCGGCCACATCGCCCAGATGATCCGCGGCGATGACCGCGTCCGAAAGCTGGTCGAGAGCGTCGGTGTGAACCTTCTTGATGGCGTCGATCAGATCGTCGAGCCGGATGGGATGCGTCATGTGTCAACCTTAGGTTGACACATAGAGAGTGTCAACTCGCAGTTGACATTCTGTCGGGGGTGTCGTGAAAGCGAGGGGAGGACCGGAAACGCCGGAAGAACGCGCGGACGTCGTCGGTGAACAGGCCGGGTTCCTCCATGGCGGCGAAGTGGCCGCCGCGGTCGAACTCCGACCAGTGGACGATGGTGTTGTCCCGCTCGGCGAGCCGCCGCACCGGCCGGGCCGTATCGGCGCCGAAGACCGCCACGCCGGTCGGCGTCGTCAGCCGCCCGCCGCGTGGGGGGCGGGGCGGGTGGGCGGCCTCCCAGTAATGACGGGCGGAGGATCCGGCGGTCGCGGTCAGCCAGTAGAGCATCACGTCGGTGAGGAGCCGGTCGCGGGGCACCGCGTCCTCGGGCGTCTCCGTGGAGTCCGTCCTCCCGGTCGCTCAGCCCTCCAGGACCGTCAGATCGAGCCGGTCCAGCCGCTCGGGGTCGTTGAGGATCGCGATGGACGCGATCCTGCCGTTCGTGATCGTGAACGCCAGGACCGAGATCGGTCGCCCGTCCGCCGTCGCGACAACTCCCGCCGCGCCGTTGACGAGCGCGGGCCGTGACACCCCGGCGAACCGTGCCGCGAAGATCGCCCCGCCCGCGACCGCCGCCGCACCGCGCACCAGCCCGCCCGGGCGCAGCGTGCCGCCGTCCGAGCGCACCACGATGTCCGGGTCGAGCAGCGCGACGAGCGCGTCGAAGTCGCCGTCCCGGGCCGCCGCGAGGAACGCGTCCACGACCTCGCGCTGCTTGGCGACATCCGGGTCGGGGGTCGGAACCGCCCCGTGCACCCGCCGCCGGGCCCGGCTGGCGAGCTGGCGCGCGGCGGCCGGGGTGCGGCCGACGACGGGGGCGATCTCGTCGAAGGGGACGGCGAACAGGTCGTGCAGGACGAAGGCCAGCCGTTCGGCGGGAGCCAGCGCTTCGAGCACCACGAGCAGCGCCAGGCCGACCGAGTCCGCCAGTAGCGCCTCCTGCTCCGGGTCGACGCCGTCCACACCGCTGATGATCGGGTCCGGCAGCCGTACGCGCTCCTCCAGCGGGTCCTCACGCCGTGCGGTACGCGCGCGCAGCATGTCCAGACAGACGCGGCCCACGACCGTCGTCAGCCAGCCGCCCAGATTCCCGACCTCGCTCGTGTCGGAGCGGTGGAGCTTGAACCACGCCTCCTGGACTGCGTCGTCGGCCTCGCTCAGCGAACCGAGCATCCGGTAGGCCACCGCCCGCAGATGGGTGCGGTGCGCCTCGAAGCGCCGCGCCAGGAACTCGTTCTCGTCCATCGCCGTACCTCCGCCGTACCTCTCGACCTGCCCCGTCGGTGCGTTCCCTCACGGTGATGACGGACGGGAGCCGGCCGATGTGACGAGAAGTGGCCGATCGCCTTCAGCGGTTGTCGGCCCGCCGCAGCCGCGTGAGCCACGGATGCGGGCCGTTCACGCCGTACGTCAGGGGGATCGCGCCCGCGAGCCAGTCACGCCGGTCGTCGGTGAGCAGCGGCAGCGTGGTGGTGAAGTCTTCCTCGTCCTTGGGGCGTGGCGCCTTCGCCTTGTAGTAGAGCTGCACCTCGGGTGCCAGGTACGGCACACCGTCGGCGGAGGTCATGCCCAGTTCGTGGACAGGCCTGCGTATGTCGCCGTGGGGCCGGAAGGACCGGCCCACGGCGAGTTCGATCGCGTAACCGCCCCCGATCCACCATGGGCACGGCAGACCGGAGAACAGCCGCACCACCTCGGCGAGCGGTGCGGGCTCCCATGTGCCGAGCGAGGCGTCGGGGGCGGGTCCCGAACCGGGCCCACGCCCGGGTCCGCGTTCGGCACGGTGGTCACTCCGTCAGGGCCGGCGGCAGCCCCATCGCGTCGGCGAGGGCGTCGATCTCGGATGTGAGCAGGGTGCTTCCACGGTGTCCCATGCCCGAGAACTGCCCCTGGATCTCCAGGCTCACCGCCCCGTGCATCCGCGACCAGACGGTGATCGCACCCGCGAGAGCCGGACCGGGATCGGCCTCGGGGGCGTATGCCCGTACCCACTCGGCCACCGCGGGTGTGCTCTCGTCCCAGGCCCCCAGCTCGGCCTCCAGGGCTTTCGCCGCCGACCGGGGCGACCCCTGGGCGAGCACCGCCAGGAACGGGCCGAGGACGGCCCGCGCGCTGTCGACCGTCTCGCTCGGGGCCTCGTAGCCGGGCGACGGGGAGCCCGCCAGCAGCTGGTACAGATGCGGGACCTCGACGGCCCACTTCCGGTACGTGGCGGCCAGCGCGTGCAGCCTCTCCCGGGCCGGCCTGTCCGCGGTGCGGGCGGCCTCGGCCCGCACCGCGGAGGCGACTGCCTCGTAGCCTTCGATGATCAGCTCGGTGAGCAGGGCGTCCCGGCTGCCGAAGTACTTGTAGAGCGCCGGGCCGGTGACCCCCAGCTCCTTGGCGATCGCGTTGAGACTGAGCGACGCGGGGCCGCCCTCGCCGATCTGCCGCAGCGCGACCTGCTTGATCTCCGCGCGTACGTGCTCGCGGTAGCGCTGCCGGGGAGTGTCCTTGCCGACCGGCACGGGTGCAGCCTTTCGTTACTTAGAGGGTCTAGCTTTTCATTGCAACTGTAGCTTTTGTGAATCCGGTCGAGCAAGCGCGGTCACCAGGCGGGTGACACCGGCCAGGGTGAGGGCGAGGACCATCAGCGCCGCGCTCACCCACACCGGTGAGCGGAAGCCGTGGCCCGCGTCGATGGTCAGCCCGCCGAGCCACGGCCCGGCCGCGGCGCCGATGTTGAAGGCGGCCGTGGCGAAGGAACCGGCCAAGGTCGGTGCGCCGGGAGCGAGTTGGAACACCTGCGAGATCATCGCCGAACCGGTGCCGAACGCGAGCATCCCCTGGACGAAGACCAGGGCGATCGCGGCCACCGGACTCACCGCGCTGAGCGCCAGCGCGCTCCAGCCGAGCGCCAGGGATGACATGCCGGCCACGACGAAGGCGCTCCGCCGCGCGTCGGCGACGCGGCCCGAAAGGGTGACGCCGACGAGCGACCCCACGCCGAACAGGGCCAGCAGGGCGGGCACCCATCCCGCGCCGAGCCCGGTGACGCGGGTGGCGAGCGGTTCGAGATAGGAGAAGGCGCAGAACGTCGCGCCCTGGACGAGCGCCATCGCCAGCAGCGTGAGCAGCACGCGCCGGCCGGTGAGGGAACGCAACTCCTCGCGCACCGTGGGCGGCGCCTCGCTGCCGGTCGAAGGGCTCGTGGCCGTGGCGGTGGCCGTCGCGGGCCGCTCGTCCGGGACCGACGTCACGATCGCGACGAGCGCCGGCAGCGACACCAGGGCCACCGCCCAGAACGCGGCCCGCCACCCCAGGTGCTCACCCAGCAGCGCCCCGGCGGGCACCCCAACCACGCAGGCGACGGTGACACCCCCGACCACGACCGACGTGGCGCGCGCCCGCGCCGCCGGCTCGACCATCGCGAGGGCGGCGACCAGGGCGACCGCCCAGAATCCCGCGTTGGCCAGCGCCCCGACGATCCGGGTCGCGAGCAGCACCTCGTAGCTGGGGGTGACGGCGCCGGCGACATGCGCGGCGACGAAGACGGACAGGAAGATCAACAGCGCGCGCCGGCGCGGCCATCGGCGGCTGAACAGCGCCATCAGCGGCGCGCCGATCACCATCCCCACGGCGAAGGCCGACGTCAGCAGGCCGGCGGCCGGGATGGACACGTGCAGATCCTCGGCGATGCCCGAGAGGAGCCCGGACAGCATGAACTCGGAGGTGCCCTGGGCGAAGACGGCAAGCCCGAGCACGTAGACAGCGAATGGCATGAAGGAACCCCATGGAAGGCAGCAAGAATTGACGGGCTGTCAGATGATGCGAGGGGGAGTGGGCCGCGCCCGTACGGCATGACGGATCGTCAAGGCGTAGGGCGACGCGGCGGAGATCCACCGACGGTCAGCCCCGCCCGGAGAGTTCACGGACGGTGGCCAGAACCGACTGGACGGATCGGGAGACGCTTGAAGGGCGGCCCACACGACGGTGGACCGGCGGCAACAGCCGAACCGAGCGCTCACCCACGACCTCACACGGTCGCGCGGCGTCAACTCGACAGCGGATCAGCCACCGGGCGACCGGTGGCTAGAGTCTGTCGGACTCGGGGCTGCTCATGATCGGCAAACTACCAGCCGTGGGCCCGTGCTCTCCACCCGTTTAACGATGTGCGGGCACGGCGACGAGCCACTACCTTCGCGGGCATGGAAGAGCGACCCGTGGGCATCGAGGACTCCGATGTGCGGCAAGCGCTGAACGCGTGGGGGATCACCCCCGTGACCTGGGAGTACGCCCCCGTCGGCTTCGGCGACTACCACTGGACCGCCACGGACGCGCAAGAGCGGCGGTGGTTCGTGACCGTGGCCGATCTGGCGCACAAGAGCTGGTACGGGGACGGGTCGGAGGCCGCCCGCCGTGGACTGCGCGCCGCCATGGACACCGCCGTCGCCCTGCGTGGCGCGGAATCGGACGGCCTGGACTTCGTGGTGGCACCGGTGCGGACCGCCGACGGCGAGACGGTACGGGGGCTGGGTACCGGGCACGCGGTCAGCGTGTTCCCGCTCGTACCGGGCGTGCCCGGCCACTTCGGCGACACCCTCACCGCGCACGACCGGGGCCTGGTGCTGGACCTGCTCGCCAGGCTCCACCGGACGGCTCCGCCGGCCTCGGCCCGCGTACTGCCGCCGGAATTCGCGACACGCCCCCAACTGGAGCGTGCGCTCCGGGAGTTGGACAGCACGTGGGACGGCTTCGGACCGTTCGCCGACCCCGCCAGAGAACTGCTCGCGGACCACGCCACCGCCCTGCGCGGTCGACTCGACGAATTCGACCGACGCGCGCGGGAGTTGCGGGCGGGCGAAGCGCCGCTCGTCATCACGCACGGCGAGCCGCACCCCGGCAATCTGCTGCGGGCGGGGGAGCGACGGCTGCTGCTCGACTGGGACACGGTGGGCCTCGCGGTACCCGAGCGGGACCTCTGGCTGGTCGCGGACGGCCCGGACGACCTCGCCCGGTACGAGGAGGCCGCCGGCCGCAGCCCGGATCCGTCGGCGCTGGCGCTGTACCGCCTCCGCTGGGCCCTGAACGACGTCGCCGAATTCCTCGGGTGGCTTCGCGCACCGCACGACCGGACCCCGGACGCCCGGCAGGCGTGGACGGCGCTGACCGGCACGGTCGAGAGCCTCGTGGCCGAGTCCTAGGCCGCGCTCGACACCCCGCTCGACACCCCGTTCGGCACGCGTGGTCCGATCCGGTGAGTGCGTCGGTGTGGACGCGTTCAGGCCCGTCCCGAGCAGCTATAACCAGCTCATGCTCTATCACTTCGCCGTACGGGAAAACTGGCTGGCCGATCCGGATCGGCCGTACGCGCCGCCGTCCCTGGCCAAGGACGGCACCGTCCACTGCTCTCCGACGGAGGAGGCCGTCCTCAAGGCCGTCGCGCGCTTCCACCAGGAGACGGACGGACTCGTCCTGGTCATCGACGAGCACAGGGTCGACGTCCCCGTCGACTGGGTGGCCCCGCCGTCCCACTCGCCCATGGCCCACCGGCCCGGATTCCGCATGGCACAGCTCCGGGGGCCCCTCAACCGTGACGCCGTGATCCAGCTGATGGATGTGGTCCGCGCCGAGGACGGCCAGGACTGGGGACTGGCCGCGCGGGACGGCTCCACGACGCGGTGACGACCCGCGCGCGCCGGACGGGACTGTGAAGACAGGTCCTAGTATCGACCGCGATGACGCCGATGGACGAAATACTCGACGACGCGATCCGGCGGGCCGACGTCCGTCGGCTGTCCATGGTGCTGGACCCCGCCGACTGCCCGCCGGAGATCTTCCAGCGGCTCCTCCGGCACGGGGACGCGCGCGTACGGTCACTGGGGCTGGCGTTCCTCGGGGAGCGGGCCGCGCTCGGTGAACCGGCCGCACTCGGCGCTCTGTTGCCCACAGCGGTGTCGGCCGCCGGGCCCTCGGCCGACACCTGGACGGCGGACGACGCGCTCGCCCTGGCGGAGCTGTACGCACGGCTCGGACCGTGTGTTCCGAAGCCGTACGCCGTCGCGGGCCGCGCCCCGGCATGGCGTACGGCCGGGCTCCCCGTGCGCGTGAAGATCGCCTGGCTGCGCGCCGAGATCGCCAACGATCCGACGACCGTCCGCCGGGAGCCCGCCGGCGAACCGCTCTACCAGGCCGTACAGGAGACGAGCATCGCGCAGACCCCTCGACCGCGACAGCTGGTGTCGGAGCTGGTGGACAGTGGCGACCGGGTGCTGATGGGCGAGTCGTTGAGGCTGGCCCGGGAAGGGCTGCACGCCGGAATCCTGCCGGCCGGGCCCGTACGCGACCATCTGTCGCGACTGCTCGATCCCAAGGCCGGGGCCGGCGCCGGGGCCGCGACCGTCGCCGCCGCGCTGGCCGAACTCGCCGAGCCCTGGGCGGCGTTGGAGCCCGTGCCGTCCGGTCGGCTGTCCGCCCTCGTGACCGCCGCCGCGGCCACCGAACGACCCGAGGTGGCCGGCGCCGCGCTCACCGCACTCGCCCGGCACGGCCACAGCGGCCCACTGCGGCAGGCCGTCGACGACCCGGATCTGCCGCCCCGGCTGCGACGCCGCGCCCTGGAACTGCTCGGATCGCTCGCCACACGCCACGACATCGCCGAGCTGACGGCCGTCGCCACGCGCGACCCGCTGCTGTTCGGCGAGCCGGCCGTGGCCTGCCTGCGCGGACTCCACCGGCGCGGACACTTCGTGACCGGCCGGGACATGCCCGCCGTCGTCGCACTCGCGCTGGCCGACCACGCCGTCGCACCACGCGAGATCGCGACCATTCTGTTCACCTGCCGGCAGGACCTGCTCCGGCTGCTGACCGATGCCCCCGCCGACGATCCGAGCTGGCCGCGCAGACTCGACCTGCTGGTCGCGCTGGCCGGACAGGGCACGGGCGACGCGGGCGAACTCCCCGTCGGCGACGCCATCACCCGTGCACTCGGGGCGACTTCGGCTCCACGGCCGTTCCTCGCCGCGCTGCGCGCACTACGGCACACGGCCGCGGAGGAGGCCGTACTGGCGCGTCTGACGACAGAGCCCGCCGCCGCGCTCGACACCCTGGAGGCCATCGGGGGACCGCGGACCGCGGCGGCGCTGCGGGACGGGCTCGGACTCACGGCGGCGGACGGCCAGGGCGTCTTCGCACCGCACCTGCGGACCGTACGGAACAGGGCACTTGAGCTGCTCTGGCAGCTCACCGAGGACGTCGCGGAGCGCCGCGACCTCCTCGTACGTCTCGATCCCGCCGACCTGCCCCCACGGATCGCCGCCGATCTCGGCGGCCCCGACGAAGACGAACTGGCCCTGCTCGGCGCCCGCGTGGGCCGGGGCGAACCGGTGGCGGCGCTATGCGGACTGGCCGCCTACGGCGGCGCGGGCACCCTCCCGCTGATCACCGATCTGCTCCTGGACGTGGTCGCCGAACTCGCCCTGGCGGAAAGGACGTTGACGGAACGTCCGCCCGCCTCCCGGCAGCCCGCGTCGTCCCGGCGGCCGGACGGACCGGCGGCCGGCGGCGAGCCGGTCGTGAACGTCGTGCCCGGGGAAGTCCTCGAAGCCGTACGGGAACTGGGGCGCCGGCTCCACGCGCGGCGCAGGATCCGACCGGCCTGCCTGCTCGACGCCGCCGACGCCGACGCGGCCGGCAACGCACTCGCCGCGACCATGGTGCTCGGCCTGCTCGACCGCCCCGGGCCGACCGACGGCGAGCGGGTGATCCTCCTCGAACTGCAGACCCGGATCCCCTACCCGCACATCCGGCCGCGCGTGCACCGGCTGCTCCGCCACCGCGACCCGCACGTGCGCAAACACGTGATCGCGCTGCTCGCCCACGACGCCGACGGAGACGACGCACAGGCACTCTCGGCGAGCCTCATCACCCTCATCACCGCCGACGACATCCAGACCGTACGACAGGCACTGCTCGCCCTCGGCCACGCACGGGCGCGCTGGGCGGCGGGCGCCGTCGCCGCCTGCCTCGACCACCCGAACATGAACATCAAGAAGACCGCGGCCGGAGTACTCGCCCTCGCGGGCACCGCGGCCGCCGTGCCTCAGCTCCTCAACTGGCTGGGCCGCCATGACAATCCAGGGTTCAGGACCGCACTCGTCGAGGCGCTGCGGGCCATCCTCGGTCCCGCCTACGAGGCGACACTGCGCGCCGCCGTCGACCGCACCGAGGAGCCGCGCACCCGACAACTCCTGGGCGCGTGCCTCGCGGACGGCCCGCAGCCCAAGGAGGCGGCGCTCGCCGACTTCGACGCGCTGGAGACCGGCGGCTGGCGGCCCGCCGTCGCGCTGCGGATCGCCGGACGCCCGGAACTGCCCGAATATCTCCCCTTGCGGGGACTGCGGCCGACACACGCGGACTGGCTCGCCCTGGCCGACTCGCTGCCGGACACCATGTCCGGCACACGGGCGCGATCGGTGGAGGTCGCGGTCAGGATCCGCCCGAGCCGACTGTCCGACGACGAGAGGAGGACCTACGCGCGGTACCTCCGGGTCCTGCTCGGCTGCTTCACGGACAAGGCGATGTCGGGTGCGGGCGGACGGGGCATCGTGTCCGTGCTCGGCGAGCTGGCGCCCACGCTGCCGACGGCGGAGAAACGGGCTGTCGCCGCCGCCGTACGCGCGCTGCCCGGCACCGCACCCGCTCCGACGCTGACCCTGCTGCGCGGCTGCGGCGTGGCGCTGACGCGTGCCGATCTGGACCAGGCACTCACGGCGGCGCCCACCGCGCGCGCGGAACGAGACGTACTGCGCGTGGCGTTCGGAATCCCGGACGCCCCTCCGCACGCCCCTCTGACGCCCAACTCCCGCGCCGCACTTGCCGCGTTGGCCGACGACTACCCCACCGCCGACCCCGTGACCAGGTCCGCTCTGCTCGACCGGATGGCGGTGCTCCAGCCCCTGGACGCGCCGCCCTGGACCCTCGGGGAGACCGCCGCCTCCGACCCCGCGCGGACACCGGACCGGACGGTCCGCGCGGACGACCTGGACCAGCCACGTTCGGCGGCCCTGCGCGCGCGTCTGCTGGACATGCTCGACGCACCCGACCCGGACCGGCGCCGTACCGCCGCTCTCGCGCTCCTCAAGTGGCCCGATCCCGACGTCCGTTCGGCGGTGCTGCGCGCGTACCTCCACGGCCGTGTCGACATCGACATACCGGCGGACGCCGTACCGGCCGATGCGCTCGCCGCACTTGAAGGGGCGGGGCGGCAGGGCGACGGGATCCGGTACGACCGGCTGGCCCGGACGGCGGTACGGCTCGACCCGGCCCTCCTGGAACCGCTCGTACCCCGCCTTCTGGAGTGGTGGCAGCAGGCTCCGGATGCCGTTCGACCCGTCCTGAACGCCGTCCCGGCGGACACGCTCGCCGTGATCCTCGGGGAACGCGTCACGGCGGGCGCCTGGGGATTCCTCGACCTGCTGGCCGGCCGTACGCTGCTCCGCACCCCCGCGCTCACGGAGATCCGCCGCCGACTGCGCGCCGAGGGGCGGGACCGCGTCGCCGACAGCCTTCTCCTGGTCGACGGGCCACTGCGCGACCCGGCCGCCGTACCTCAACGCGCCGACACACGAGGGCGGTTGACGGAGCCGACGGGAGACCCGGACGGGCCGTCCCGTCAGGACCTGCTGCGGCTGGCCCGTACCGGCGGCCCCGATCAGATCCGCCGGGCACTCACCCGTCTCACCGAGGAACGCCCCGGCCCGACGGCGACCCCGGCCGCCGACGACCCCGAACTCCGCTCGCTGATAGGTGAGTTGCTGCAGCACCCCCGGCCCCGCGTCCGTCTCCACGCCCACCGGACCTCCCGAGCGCTGTTCGACCGGTCGACATACCTGCACCACACGTCGGCGCTGTTGGGGGACCCGCAGCCGGACGTCGTGCGTTCGGCCGTCCGGACGCTCACCCACGCGGGCTGGGAGCCCGCCGTCCCCGCGATCGTCGCCCTGCTCGACCACCCCCACCCGGTCGTACGCGCCGCGGCGGTCGACGGTCTGCTGCTTCTGGGCCGGCGGGCGGTGCCCGCGCTCCGGCACACGGCCGACCACGCGCGCCCCGACCGACGTTCCCTCTACACGTCCGTGCTCGACCGGATCACGGCGGTCGGCATCGGCGTCGGCGGCGAGATCGGCATCGAAGAGGAGAGAACAACATGATCGTCTGGGTGAACGGCTCCTTCGGCGCGGGCAAGACGACTCTGGTCGCCGAACTGCACAGCCGCTGGCCCGACGCGCTCGTGTACGACCCGGAGCAGGTCGGCATGGTCCTGCGGGACATCGTGGAGGTCCCGACCGGCGACTTCCAGGATCTGCGCCTGTGGCGGCGACAGTTGGTCTCGTTGGCGCTGGGGCTGCTGGAGGAGTACGAGCGCCCCGTCCTGGCGCCGATGACGCTGGTCGACCCGCTCTATGTGAGCGAGGTCTTCGGCGCGTTCGCGGCGGCCGATGTCACCGTGCACCACTTCTTCCTCAAGGTCTCGGCGACCGAGCTGGAGCGCCGCCTCGACACCCGCGACGTCGCACTGGGCAATCCCGAGCGCAACGCCGCCGCCCGCCGGTGGGTCATGGAGCGGGTCCCGCGCTGTGTGGCGGCGGCGGACACCATGCCCGCCGGGACCGTCCTTCTGGACGGCGAGCGGCCGACGGCGGAGCTGGCGGACGACGTACTGAGGCATGTCGGCGTCGGGACATGACACCGAAGAGTCGGGACATGACACCGAGGATCCGAGAGCGGGATCAGAGCCGCGGCTGAGCCGGGAAGCCCGTCCAGCGCAGTTCGGCCGGCAGATGCCCCATGTCGTTGTAGAGCAGCACGGATGACGGGCGGTCCGGCGCGTAACGGATGACGGTCAGGGCCGCGTTGCCGTGATTGAGCCCCATCCAGCGCCAGGGCGGGGCGTCGAGTGCGTCCCGTACGAGCCAGCCGATGAGGAAGTTGTGCGTCACCACCAGCTCGTGACGCGGCTCGACGCCCCGCACCGGCCCGGTGAACCGCGCCAGCGCCTCCCGCGCCAATTCCGGTCCCCGTTCGCGCTCTTCGGCGGGGAACCGTGCCAGGCGCTCCAGCATCGGGCCCGCGTGGTCCGGGGGCAGCTCGCCCTCGTGCGGTACGTACGGGATGTAGTCGTCGGCCAGGTCGGACAACTCGCACTCCACGCCGTCCAGTTGGTCGTGGATCAGGCGGGCCGTGCGCGCCGCCCTCGGCAGCGGTCCGTGCCGGATCACCGAGAGCGGGCTGCTCCGTAGCCGCTCGCCGAGCAGTACGGCCTGCCGCCGGCCGTTCTCGGTGAGGTCGCTCTCGTCGGCCGAGGCTTCACCGTGCCGCGCCAGATAGAGGTGGCGCGTGGCTGTCGCGGTCATGGGTGCGCCGGGGCCTTCCCCGGCGTTCGTGATCTTGCGCATGTCCGGACGGACGCGCGCTTCTCCCTGTCCGGTTCCGGGGCCCGCAGTCACCCGCCCGCTTCCGGGCCGGCGCTCTCCCGCCCGCGGAGTCCCCGCTTGACATCGCCACGCAATGGGCTGACACTCTAGTTATAGCTTCTAACTCAAGCGAGAAGAACGTTGAAGGGGTGAGTGTCATGAGTGATCTGCGACAGGCCAACGACCGAGCGGTGATGATGGAGGTCGTGCTGCCCGGCATCGTCGAGCCGGCCGGACTGCAGGTACGGAAGCAGCCCGTGCCCGCCCCCGGCCCCGGTCAGGTCCTTCTTGTGATGGAGGCGTCCGGCGTCTCCTTCGCCGAGCAGCAGATGCGGCGGGGTAAGTACTACGACCAGCCGCCCTACCCCTTCACCCCCGGATACGACGTCGTGGGCACCGTCGCGGCGGTCGGGGCCGGCGGGGACGCGTCGCTCGTCGGGCGCCGGTTCGCCGTGCTCACCAAGACCGGCGGCTGGGCCAGCCACCTGCTCGTACCGGCGGCCGAACTGGTCGAGGTGCCCGCCGGTGTCGACGCGGCCGAGGCCGAGACCCTGGTGGTGAACGGCATCACCGCCATGCAGATGCTGCACCGCGTCGCCGACGTGAGGTCGGGCCAGACCGTGCTCGTACTCGGCGCCAACGGCGGCGTCGGATCCACCCTCGTCCAGCTCGCCCGCCGCGCCGGCGCCCGTGTCATCGGGACGGCGTCCGCCCGGCACCAGGAGACCGTCCGGGAGCTGGGTGCCATCCCGATCGACTACCGCACGCCCGACCTCACCGCGGAGGTCCGGAAGATCGCCCCGAACGGCGTGGACGCGGTCTTCGACCACATCGGCGGTGACGGCATCGTCGCGTCGTTCGGGCTCCTCGCTCCCGGCGGGACACTCGTGTCGTACGGCACGGCCTCGACCCGCGACGCGGGCGGCTCGTCCAAGCTGCCGGTCCTGAAGCTCGTCGGCCGGCTCCAGCTCTGGAACGCGCTGCCCAACGGCAAGAGCGCCCACTTCTTCAACATCTGGGCGGGCAAGCGGCGCGCCGCCGCCTTCCGGGCGAAGCTCGCCGCCGACCTCACCGAGGTGCTGACCCTGCTCGCCGACGGGGAGATCAAGCCGCAGGTGGCCGCGCGTCTGCCGCTGTCGCAGGCCGCCGACGCGATGAGCCTGGCCGAGTCCGGCACGGTGACGGGAAAGGTCGTGCTGATCCCGGACGCCGCGTAGGACGCGGAGTGGGGGTGAGGGGCGTGGACCAGGCGTGACTCCCCACCGCCGGCGGTCGTTCAGGCCAGGAACGCCGCCGTGGCCGCCACGAACCGGTCGGGGTCGTCGCGCCACGGGAAGTGCCCCGCGCCGGGCTGGACGACGAGTTCGGCCTTCGGGAACAGCCCGGCGAACTCGGTCACGGTGACCGGCGGGGCTCCGGGGTCGACCTCGCCCGCGAGCAGCAGCACCGGCCCCTCGAACCGGCCGAGCGCCGCGCGCGTGGCGTCCGGGTCGAAGGCGCCCTCCCCGGCGAACACACCCGCCGCCTCGTCGTTGCGCTGCGCCTCCCCGGCGGCCTCGAAGACCTGCGCCTCCTCGTCCCAACGGCCGTAGGAGAACGGTGTGATGGCCTGCCAGGTGTCGGCGGTCGCGCGGCCCTCGGTGATCGCCTCCAGCGCCGCGTACGCCGCCGGGAACCATGGCTCGTCGTGCCGCGCCCGTACCGTCTCCCGCCGCACTTCCCCCGGGATCGGGATACCGACCGCCCAGACACTCGGCGTGATCAACGCGAGCCGGCCGACGCGCTCCGGGTGGCGGGCCACGTACAGCGCCGCCAGATTCACCCCGCCGGAGTGGCCGAGCAGGTCCATCCGGTCCAGACCGAGACGCACGCGCAGCGCCTCGACGTCGTCGACGAGCCGGTCGCAGCGGTACGACGCCGGGTCCTCCGGCACGGCGGACCCGCCGGTGCCACGGGGGTCCAGCATGATCAGCCGCCGGTGCGCCGAGAGACCGCCCAGCTCGCCGAGGTACTCGGAGGACTGCATGGGGCCGCCGGGCAGGCAGACCAGGGGAGGGCCCTCACCGAATACGTGATAGGCGAGTCGTGTGTCGTCAGGTGCGGAGTAGGTAGGCATCGCGCAGACCTTGTCAGCGGCGCCGACCGGCGGCAACCGGGTTTCCGGGCCGGAGGCCGACCCGGCCGGCTCCCGGACCCGTTCGCGAGCCGCACCCGGCCCCCGTTCCCGGACCTGCCCCCGCCGAGCCGCACACGCTCCGGGCCGCGTTCTCACGTCGAGTCGCGCACCACCAACGTCGTGGGGAGCACGAGCTGCTGGTGCGCCGTCGCGGGCTCGGCGATCTCCGCCAGGAGCAGCCTCGTGATCGAGCGCCCGATCGCCTCGATGGGCTGCCGCACACTGGTCAGCGCCGGTGTCGTATGCCGGGCGATGACCGAGTCGTCGAAGCCGATCACCGCCACGTCGTCGGGCACCCGCCGCCCCCGCTCGCGCAGTTCGGCCAGTGCCCCCACCGCCATGACGTCCGACGCGGCGAAGACGGCGTCGATGGCGGGGGCGCGGTCGAGCAGGTCGCGCATCGCCGTACGCCCGCCCTCCTCGGTGAAGTCCGAGACCGCGACAAGGCGTTCGTCCACCGCCGTGCCCCGTTCGGCCAGCGCCTCGCGCCAGCCCCGTAGCCGGCTGTTGCCGACGTCCATGTCGAGCGGCCCGGTGATCGTCGCGATCGTGGTGCGCCCGGCGTCGATCAGGTGCCGCACGGCTGTCGCCGCGCCCCCGACGTTGTCGGAGTGGACATGGCTCAGGGACTCGTCGGGCGAGCGCCGGCCCGCCAGGACGGTCGGCATCCGCATCTCCTCGAGCAGGCCGGGCAGCGGGTCGTCGTCGTGGATCGACACCAGCAGGACGCCGTCCACCCGGCGCGCCGCCGCGAAGCGCGTCAGCCGGTCCAGCTCGCGCCGGTCGCGCACCAGGATGAGCAGCAACTGCATCTCGGTGTCGGCCAGTTCCGTACTCACGCCGCGGATCACGGCGGAGAAGTACGGCTCCGCCGCCAGCCGGCTCTCCGACTCGGGGATCACCAGCGCGACGCAGTCCGTCCGGCTCGTGACGAGGCTGCGCGCCGCCGGGTTGGGTATGTAGTTCAGCTGCGTGATGGCCGTCTCGACAGCCGCGCGCGCCTTCGCGCTGACACCGGGCGCACCGTTGACGACCCGCGAAACCGTCCCGCGTCCCACGCCCGCCAGCTCGGCGACGGCTTCAAGAGTTGGCCGCTGACCTCGGTGTTTGGGGCTGCTCATCGCTTCTCCTGATCTCTGCCCCGGAGGGCGGCCCGGTTACCGCCTGCGCAGGGCACTTGACCCGCGAGGTACCGCTCCGCCCCGCTCGGCGCCGGACATCTCCGGGCAACGGAAATGTCTTCAACTCTTGACACGGTGCGACGTTCTCCGCAGAGTCTTCCACAACCGACTGGGAGCGCTCCCATTCTCCCGTTCACCGGATGACGGGCCCGCGTCCGGTGTGTTCATCGAGTCACTTTTCGGCGCGTCGAGCGCCCCGCAAGGAGGAAGCACATGGGCACCGCCCGTCATCGCTTCGGATCCATCTTCTCTGCCCGTCCGTCCCGCTTCCCGTCCCGCCTCCCGAACCGCTTTCCGACCTTCGCCGCCGTCACCGCGGCCGGTCTGTCCCTCGTGCTCGTCGCCGGCTGCGGAGGCGGTGGCGACACGGGCAAGGCGAAGACGAAGGACGGCAAGACCGTCGTCAGCATGGGGATGTTCGGCGTCATGGGGTTCAAGGAGTCGGGGCTCCTCGACCGGTACATGGAGGAGAATCCCGACATCGTCATCGAGGCCGACGTGTCCGGCGACGAGCAGACGTACTACACGGCGCTCCAGACACATCTGGCCGCGGGCAGCGGCCTCAAGGACATCCAGGGCATAGAGATAGGCCGGGCGAAGGAACTGGTGGACACCCAGTCGGGCAAGTTCGCCGACCTGTCCAAGACGCCCGGTCTCGACCACTACCTGCCGTGGAAGTCGAGCCAGGTCACCACGGAGGACGGCAAGCTTCTGGGACTCGGCACGGACATCGGCCCGATGGCCGTCTGCTACCGCAAGGACCTGTTCGAGCAGGCCGGACTGCCGACCGAGCGTGCCGAGGTCGAGAAGCTGTGGGCGGGCGACTGGTCCAAGTACGTCGATGTCGGGCGGGACTTCAAGAGCGGGACCAAGAACAAGAAGCTCGCCTTCATGGACAGTTCGAGCGGTCTGTTCAACGCGATGATCTACGGCGACGAGCAGCAGTTCTACGACAAGAGCGGCAAGCTCATCTACCGGGACAACCCCGTGGTCAAGGACGCCTGGGCGCTCGCGGCCGACGCCGCCAAGTCCGGCCTGACCGCCAAACTGCGGCAGTTCCAGCCGGGCTGGGACCCGGGACTGGCCAACGGCACGTTCGCCACGGCGGTCTGCCCCGCGTGGATGCTCTCGCACATCAGCGAGAAGGCGGGACCGGCGAACAAGGGCAAGTGGGACGTGGCCAAGGCGCCCAAGGGCGCCAACTGGGGCGGCGCGTTCCTCGGGGTGATGGAGAACAGCCCCGTGAAGAAGGAGGCGGCCGATCTGATCGCCTGGCTGACCGCGCCCGAGCAGCAGGCGTACATCTTCGAGAAGCTCGGCAACTTCCCGTCCTCGAAGGCCGCGCTGGACATGCCCGCCGTGGCCGACGGCAAGTCCGCCTACTTCAGCGACGCGCCGATCGGCCAGATCTTCGGCGACGCGGCGAAGGAGATCCCGGACGAGCAGGTCCTCGGGCGCAAGGACGGCACGATCAAGGACGCGTTCTCGGCCGGTCTCCAGCTGATCGAGGCACAGGGCAAGAGCGCGGACGCGGCGTGGAAGACGACGGACGAGCGCATCGAGAAGGCCACGCGCTGACCGGCGGGGCGGTCCCGGCGGCCGGTGTCACCTGACCGGCCCGGCCG